>CAYPFE010000198.1:0-6102 GCA_964409895.1 uncultured Novosphingobium sp. | reverse complement strand
CGACGGTCGATTTCGACATTCTCCCGTCGCTTTCGGTCTACATCGGCACGCAGCGCGGGCTGGAGGACAGCGGCAATGCGCCGGAAACAGCAGCCAACCGGCTGGATCAGCTGCCGACGACGAGGACGACGCAATATGAAGGCGGAATCCACTGGCGCTTCAGGGGCGGCCAGCTGTTCGTCAACGTCTTCGAATTGAGCAAACCCTATTTCACCTTCGATGGCGGCAATTTCTATGTGCCGCTCGGCACGGTGAAGCATCGCGGCGTCGAAGCGTCGCTATCAGGGCAGTTCGGCAAGCGCCTGCATGTCGTGGCCGGCACCGTGATCATGAGCCCGCGCGTTTCGGGCGCGGCGCGCGATGCCGGGCTGGTCGGTAAGCTGCCGACATCCGTCCCTGCCGTCTATGTGCGGGTCGATGCGAATTACCGCACCGATATTCTTGGCGGCCTGACGCCGATCGCGACGCTCGAATACACCAGCAAGCAGGCGGTCAGCGCGAAACCGTTCGCATCGCTGGCAGGCCGGCAGCTGATGACGCCCGCCTACTTCACTCTCGATCTAGGCGCGCGCCACAAGTTCGAGATCGGCAGTGTTCCGGTCAGCTTCCGCATGATGATGAGCAACATATTCGACAAGAAGCGCTGGGACGTGGTTGCGGCGAACACCATTCAGCTGGAAAACCGCCGCCGGATGACGCTATCGCTCACCGCCGACTTCTGATGGGGCAGGGAGACCGTTCGAAGATGTTCAGATACGCGTCCAGACTGGCCGCTGTGGCCATCGCCGGGATGCTGCTCGCTCCCGGTGCGGCGCTTGCGCAGCGCGTCGGCGAAGACGTGATCAAATCCTCCGACGATGCCTTCGGAACTTCGATCGGCATGGAAAGCACCGGTATCTACACCGAGCGCAACACCCGCGGGTTCAACCCGCTCGACGCCGGCAATGTCAGGATCGACGGAATCTATTTCGACCAGGTATCGATCCTTGCCGGCCGCTTGCGGCGCGACACCGCGATCAGGGTCGGCTTCTCGGCGATCGACTTTCCCTTTGTAGCGCCCACCGGCGTGGTCGACCATCATTTCCGGCCGTATCCCGAAACCAGCGGCAACAGCGTCAGCGAGACCCTCAATTTCTACGGCGGCCATATCGACGAATGGGATTTCCGCTGGCGCCTGATGGACGGCAAGCTGGCCCTGACCGGCGGCATCGCCAACGCCAATTTCAGCCAGGTCGACCGTGCGAAGTCTGCAAGCTGGGGCTTTACCCTGAGGCCGATCCTGCGCGTCGGCACCGTCGAATTCGCGCCCTATGCCTCGGCCGGCCGGTTCGACAAGAGCTTCGCCAAGCCACTCGCCGTGGTGCGCGACGGTTACCTGCCGGACCAGCCGCCCGGGCGCTACATTGGCCAGAAATGGGCGTCGGGCGAGCGGCTCCACCAGAACTGGGGCGCGACGCTGAAGGCCAGGATCACCGAGAGGCTGTCGTTCCGCGGCGGCTATTTCTATTCGATGGGTGACCAGCTTTCGAATTTCTCCGAAATCTATCAGGTCACCGGCGCGGACAACCGCGCCAACCACTTCGTCTTCGCCGATCCGCGCCACGACATCCATTCATGGAGCGGGGAAGGGCTGGTCGCGCTGAGGCTGGGGAACGATCGCTTCCAGCACCGCCTCTTCGCCGGTTTCCGCAACCGCGACCGGCTGACCGAGACCGGCGGATCGCATCAGATTTTCCGGTTCTTCGACGAGGACGATCCCGACAGGCAGATTTTCTACGGAACGCGCGACCGCTTCGATAAACCCGAATTCAGTTTCTCTCCGGTCAATGTCGGAAAGGTCAGCCAGTCGTCCTGGATGTTCGGCTATGTCGGACAGCTGGCAGGTGTCGGCGATCTCAACGTCGGCATCCAGAAGGTGCGCTACCGGGCGAGTTCGTTCATCGCCGTCACCGGCATCACCGACCGCTCGCGCGCCAATCCCTGGCTTTACAACGCGACGCTGATGATCGAGGTCTCGCCGAAATTCTCGCTCTATGTCGCAAGCCAGCGCGGCCTGGAGGACAGTGGCCTCGCGCCTGAAAGCGCCGCCAACCGCAACGCCCAGTTGCCCGCGACCAGGGCGACGCAATACGAAGGCGGGCTGCGCTGGGACTTCGGCAAGGGCAAGCTGGTGCTGAGCGCGTTCCAGATCACCAAGCCCTATTTCACCTTCGATGGCGACAACAACTTCATTGAACGCGGCAGCCACCGCCATCGCGGGGTGGAGCTGTCGATGACGGGCCGGTTCGGTGACCGGCTCTACCTTGTCGCGGGCGCGGTGGTGATGGATCCGGTCGTCACCGGCGAAGCGCGCGACCTCGGCGAAGTCGGCAGACGGCCGGCCGGCACGCCGACCATGTTCGCTCAGGCCAACGCCAACTACCGCACCGATCTGCTGGGCGGGCTCGAAGTGACAGCCGGGCTGCACTACACCGGCAAGCGCGCGGTCACCGCCAGGCCGGTGGCGCATCTCGGCGACGAACAGCTGATGCTGAAGGGGGCGATGCGCATCGATCTCGGCCTGCGCGAGCGCTTCAGCATCGGCAAGGTCGACTTCAGCATCCGGACCATCGTCCAGAACATATTCGACAAGAAGGACTGGTTCATTGCGGCCTCCGACGTCATCTTCCCGGAAGAACGCCGCAAGCTGCTGATCATCCTGACGACGGATTTCTAGGGCACTGACTGCCTGCCAACTACAAGCACCGTCTGTCCTGCGCCTGTCGAAGGACCGCACTTTCTGCAGGTGGTTGCGCACACGGCCGGAAGAAAAGGACGATGCTTCGACAAGCTCAGCATGAGCGGATCTTGACTGTTTGTCCGTGTTACTACTTCGGCGGCATGCGGATCGCGCCGTCGAGGCGGATGCACTGGCCGTTGAAATAGGTGTTGCGGGAGAGTTCCATCACCAGCGACGCAAATTCCTCGGGCTTGCCGAAGCGCTTGGGGAAGGGGACCGCCTTGTTGAGCCCTTCGAACACTGCCTCATTCATCTGCTTGACCGAGAGCATCGGCGGCGTCGCGAAGGTGCCAGGCAGGATCGCGTTGACGCGGATGCCAAGGTCCATGAGATCGCGCGCCATCGGCAGGACCATGGAATTCACCGCGCCCTTGCCGCCGCCATAGGCGACCTGGCCGATCTGGCCGTCCTGCGAGGCCGCCGACGACGTGAAGATGATGCAGCCGCGCTCGCCGTCGTCGTTCAATGGCTCGGCGTTGGCCATGCCAAGGGCCGCGATAGAGGCGACGCGGTAGCTTGCGGTGAAGATGCCTTCGGCGGAGCGGGCGATGGAATCGGTGGGCGTGCGCGCATAGGCGCCCGCCTCCTTGTCCCAGCGAACGGTCTTGCCGCCGCCGGAGACCACCGCGCAGTGCACCAGGATGCGCTCCTGGCCATGGGCGGCGCGGGCCTTCTCGAAGCCGGCGAGCACGCTGTCCTCGTCGAGGATATTGACGTTGCAGAAGATGCCGCCGATTTCCTGTGCGTATGCCTCGCCCGCTTCCTCGTTGATGTCGAAGATCGCGACCTTGACGCCGGCGTCGGACAGCGCCTTGGCGCTGGCGCGGCCGAGGCCGGATGCACCGCCGGTGACGACGGCCGCGAGATTGCTGGTGATTTCCATGGATGATGCTCCCTGATGCATGCGAATCGAATGGCCCAAGCGCCTAGCTCAAGCTTCGCGCCATGTCGAAAGCTTCAACGTTGTTCGGCACGCTTATCGCGCGGGCGGTGATTCCCTATCCCAGGTCGAAATGCTGCATCGAGCCGCCGCCTTCGCCGCCGAACCAGGGGCCTGCAATCTGGTAGAATTGCTGGAAGCCTGCGGTTTCCTTGGCCGCGTTGTGGGCGTCGACTGAATCCCATTGGACCAAAAAGATCACGTTGCCGGGGTTTTCGACGCCGGGATAGACCTTTGCCGAATGGCATCCCGGGCAGGATTCGAGCGCGGCTTCGCCGCCATTGCGCATTGCGTTCACCAGGCCCGCGGCATCGCCGTCCTTGGCCGAAAGGATCGCCACTTCCAGATGCATGTCATTCTCCCTTTGGATCGTCAGGTGCAATTCCTTGGACGCTGGCGCAGCCGAGCGCAAGCGCGATTGAGGCCCGGTTCCGCTCGTGTTAGCTTTGCCGCAAACAGGAGAGGATGCCGCCATGGACGCCACTGTCGCAACGCCTGCCCGCAGCCGCTATCTTAGCCATGCCGAGCTGGTGCATCGCCCCGGCGAGCGCCATCTGGCGCATGATTTCCTCGCCCTGCTGGGCATCGACCTTGAGGACGCGATGGGCGGACGCTTCATGATGGCGGTGGTCGACAAGGCTTCCTACGTGCCACAGGACTTCGAGAATTTCTTCGGCGGATCAGAGGTCCACTCGGAGCAGTGGGCTTTCGAGGAAGCGCTGATCGACGCGATCGGCGAGGGCGGAGAGCTCGGTGAGCGCTTTGCAGCCTATCAGGACCGGCTCGATCGCGATCCCACCAGCGGCATGCATATCGGCATCCACTATCCCGAAATCGATGCCTGGGAGGAAACGGTGGCGCGGCTGCAGGGCCTCGATCAGGAATTCCCGGACCTGAAAGGCCGCGTGCGCATCGCCAGCCTGACACGGCCCGGCGATCCGGGCTCGTTCCCGCCGCTCTACCAGTGCTTCGTGTGGACCGACATTATTTCGGCGGGTTCGCTCGCGATCGGCCAGCGCTGGGAACTGAGCGCGATCGATCCGGGTTTTGCGGCTTAGTACCTGGTCGTTTTATTGAAGCGCTACTGGACTCCCCTCCCCTGAAGAGGAGGGGAAATCCTTCACCTAAACGTCGAAACCCGGACAATCCCGATGCGCCTTGCGCATCATGCCGGCCCAGAACTGACCGGCGATGGCCGCGGCCATTTCTGGCCTCATGCCGGTCCTGAGCTTGTCGATGACACTCTCGTCGACCGGGTTGATCTCGCCGCCCATCGACAGGGTGCGCACCTGCATGGTGCACGCCGTTTCCAGCGCATAGATGCGGAAGAAGGCTTCGCCGATCGTTCGCCCGAGCGCCAGCGTGCCGTGGTTCCGCAGCATCATCATATGCTTGTTGCCCAGGTCCGCCTGAAGGTGCTCCTTTTCCTCGTCGGGCGATACGATGCCTTCATAGTCGTGATAGGCGACGTCGAAGCAGACGATCATCGCGCTCTGGCTCAAGGGCAGCAGGCCCTCCTTCATGTTCGACACCGCAACGCCGTCGAGCGAGTGGAAATGGATCGCGCAGTTCGCGTCCGGCCGGCCTTCCAGCACCGCGCTGTGCACCGCATAGGCGGCGGGGTTGAGCATGAAGCCGTCGGGGATTTCGAGGACATTGCCTTCCATGTCCATGCGCATCAGGCTGGAAGCGGTGATCTCCTCGAACAGCTCGCCGAAGGTGTTGAGCAGGAAGGTGCCGTCGGGCAGCCGCGCCGACATGTGGGTTGCGATATTGTCGGCCCAGCCGAAATGAGCGGCCAGCCGGAAGGCGGCCGCAAGCTCGCAACGGATGTTCCAGACGGTCTCTTCGTCCTGCTTGGTGTCGATTGCCGCAGTGGCCATGTTCGCTCTCCTGTCCCGAAGAATGTAGCCATGGTGATCCTCAATTGGCCTTGAGTCCAGACCCGAAACCGGCAACGATCGGCTGCAGACGGAACTGGGGAGACAGACGCATGGCCGACCGCGAAGACATCATCGAACTCATAAATCTCTACGGCTTCGCCATGGATACCCAGCGCTGGGACATGTTCGACCGCATCTTCACCGAACATTGCGACGCCGATTACGGCGAGACCTCGCACTGGATGGACCGCGAGAGCTTCAAGCGGGATTTCGGCTCGTTCCACGAGCTGTTCGATGCGACCCAGCATGTCATGACCAACCATCTCGTGGCGGTGCGCGGCGACAAGGCCTCGTCGCACACCTACGGGTCGTGGCGGCTCATCCGCCATGCCGCCGGAGACCCGCCGGTATGGGACGGCACCGGCTATTACGATGACCAGTGGGTGCGCACCAACGGCGGCTGGCGGATCGCCAAACGCGTGTGCCGCGTGGTGTTCTGG
>CAYPFE010000197.1:0-6110 GCA_964409895.1 uncultured Novosphingobium sp. | reverse complement strand
CGTCTCGCTGCTCGGTGCGGAACGCGCGCGCGAACAGGCCCAACTGCTTGTTGAACAGGCCGTCGCGCATCTGGCGCATTACGGCAGGGAAGCGGACCTGCTGCGGGCCATTGCCCGATACATCATCGAAAGGGATCATTGATGGCAGACACTGGGGGACAGCGCATTGGCGTCTATCCGGGTACCTTCGATCCGATCACGCTGGGCCATGCCGACATTATCCGGCGCGGCGCCAAGCTGGTCGATCTCCTGATCATCGGGGTGACGACGAATCCGTCGAAGAACCCGATGTTCACGCCGGATGAGCGCATGGCGATGGTTCGTCGCGAGGCCGATGCGCTTGGTCTCGACAATGTCGAAGTGGTCGGGTTCAACGCGCTGCTGATGAAATGGGCCGAGAGCCAGAATGCCAGCGTCGTCATTCGCGGGCTGCGTGCGGTCGCCGATTTCGAATATGAGTACCAGATGGCCGGCATGAACCAGCAGCTCAACTCGCGAATCGAAACGGTTTTCCTGATGGCCGATGTCAGCCTGCAGCCGATCGCATCGAAGCTGGTCAAGGAAATCGCCCTGTTTGGCGGTGACATTTCACGCTTCGTAAGTCCGGCTGTGTGCGAGGATGTCATGCAGCGCGTCGAAAAGCTTGGCCGGCTTGGTGATATCTGACGGGTGGTAATTCGCACTGTTCATTGCAACGACAGTGGCAGGGCGCTATCGCGGCGTCGCAATTGCACGCTTGGGCCCTTTACAGGGCCGGGCATATCAATCTGAGAGACGAAGATGAATTTTCGCCTGATCGCTTCCCTGGTTGCCGGATTGTCGCTGGCGATTTCGCCCGTCTACGCCAAGAAAAAGCCAAAGCTCGATGAAGTGGCAGAGGCTGCGCCGATTGCCGTGACAACTGTGGTCGACGTCAATCCCGCGAATGACCCGGACAATGTCCTTTATCTCGACCTTTCGAGTGGTGGCCGGGTTGCCGTCAGGCTGATGCCGCAATGGGCGCCGAACCATGTCGAACGGATCAAGACGCTGGCCCGTCAGGGTTTTTACGACGGGCTCAAGTTCCACCGGGTGATCGATGGCTTCATGGCCCAGACCGGCGACCCGACGGGAACCGGCTCGGGCGGTTCGCAGCTTCCCGACCTGCAAGCAGAATTCAGTTCGGTCCCGCACATGCGGGGCATGCTGTCGATGGCCCGCACAAATGACCCAAACTCCGCCAACAGCCAGTTCTTCATCGTGTTCTATCCTCGCTTTGCGCTGGACAAGAAATACACCGTCTTCGGTCGCGTGATATCCGGTATGGGCATTGTCGACGCGATCGAGCGTGGCGAGCCACCGGCAAATCCGACGAAGATCCTCCAGGCCTCGGTCGCGACTGACGGTAAGGGACCGCCCCCGCCACCACCGCCGCCCGTGATCGTTGACGATGCTGCCATATCGGTTACCGATCTCGACAATTCGGTATCCGATACGGTTGATCTCGAAGCGCCGGTGTCCGACTAGGTCCTCCTCCCTGATCGCGGGGATGCGATTAGGGCCTGCAGATGCGCGTCGATCAGTTCGATTTCGAGTTGCCGCCAGAGCGTATCGCCCTGCGGCCTGTGCGCCCGCGAGATTCGGCGCGCATGCTTGTCGTGCCCGGCGACGATGAGTTTGCCGATCGCACGGTACGAGACCTTCCGGTATTGTTGCGTGCCGGCGATGTTCTGGTGTTCAACGACACCCGCGTCATTCCGGCTCAGCTCGAAGGAATGCGAGGGCAGGCCCGGATCGGGGCGACCTTGCACAAGCGGCTGGGTCCAAGACACTGGCAGGCATTCATTCGCAATGCCAAGCGCCTGAGGGAAGGCGATTGCATCCAATTCGGAGCCGGGGTCGAAGCCGTCGCGGAAGAACGCGGCGATGATGGCAGCTGGACCTTGCATTTTTCGGGCGATGAACCCGTCGAGCTGCTGCTGGAGCGGGCAGGGCGCATGCCTCTGCCTCCCTATATCGCGGGACGGCGCGAGGCCGACGAGGCCGACCGCAGCGATTACCAGACGATCTTCGCCGAAAAGGACGGAGCTGTCGCCGCACCGACGGCTTCATTGCACTTTACGCCTGACCTTGTCGCGGCACTGGATGAAGCAGGGATCGGACGCGAGACGCTGACGCTGCATGTCGGCGCGGGAACCTTCCTTCCGGTCAAGGCGGAAGACACTGCGGATCATCCCATGCACGCGGAGTGGGGACGGATCGACGCTGAAACCGCGGCACGGCTCAACGCAGTTCGCGGGGCAGGGGGACGAATCATCGCGGTAGGCACGACTTCCCTACGGCTGCTCGAAAGCGCGGCGGACGAAGACGGTAGAATTCAACCCTTCGAAGGCGACACATCGATCTTCATCACGCCTGGATACAGCTTCCGCGCGGTCGACGGGCTGATGACCAACTTCCACCTCCCGCGCTCGACCCTGTTCATGCTCGTGAGCGCGCTGATGGGTTTGGAGAAAATGCAAGAGGCCTATGCCCATGCCATAGAGCAGGGTTACCGCTTCTATTCCTACGGTGATTCAAGCCTGCTGCTGCCCGGTTGAAGCATTGCCGGCCTTGCGTATCGGGCACTCGCTTCGAACAGCGCCATCAATTCGCCGCGCAATTCCTCCCAGACTGCCAGTTCTTCAGTGTTTTGCGCTGGAATCGTCGAGACGATGGTCTCGCAGACCGCAACGATCAGTTCGGAGAAGTGGCTGGGCTCGATCTTCAGCGTTTCGATGTGATGCGGTACTGTGCTCAGCAGGATGATCTCGATTTCGCCCGGGGAATCGTACCATTCCATCAGGCAATAGAGTGCCTGTTCCACCATCTGGCCTTCGAGCGGATGGTTGTCTCCGGGGAAGTGATATTCGAAATCGGCCTTCGCCTCGGGGCAGCGGCGGTAATATATATCGTAGACGTGCGGAGTGATGTCCCCGAGCAGTTCGGCTGCCCGCTCCAGGCTGGTTTCAAGAGCCGACTTCTTTTCCGTGATGTCCAAAGCCATGCAGTGTCCCGCCGATTGCATGCAAGCGTTGCTAGCCCACGGGTCGATAAGGGCCTTTGACGCCTGTCAAATCAGGCCGGATCCCACTCCACATGCAGCGCCTGCAGGCCATGCAGGAGGTAGGTTGGCTCGTAGGAGTAGTCGCGTGTACCCGGCGGTCCGTGATGCTTTTCCGAAATGCGGATGTCGCTCGTGCTTGAAAGGAACCGTTCGAGCGCGACGCGCACTTCCATCCGGGCAAGCGGCGCGCCGAGGCAGGCGTGGGAGCCCCTGCTGAACGATACGTGGTCGCGCACGTTATTACGATGGTAGTCGAACGTATCGGGATCGGTGAAATGGGCCGGATCGCGATTGACCCCGCCGGTGCAGACGGTGACGACCGATCCCTTGGGCACATTCACGCCGCCGACCTCCACGTCACGCAGCGCAAGTCGGGACAGGGTCTTCACCGGCGGTTCGAACCGCAGCACTTCCTCGACGAATTCGGGAATGTGTTGGGGCTCTTTCCGCAGCATGGCCTGGATTTCGGGATAGTCGCCGAGCACACGGAAAGAGAACGCGACCAGCCTCGCGGATGTGTCCTGACCGGCGCCGAACAGGAAGCAGGCAAGCCGCGCCTTGCGGGTAAGGCCAGGGTCGGTGCCGTCCTTCAATGTCGCCTGAGCGAGATTGGTGAGCATGTCGTCACGTGGTTCGCGCAACCTTTCTTCGAGGTAACTGCGGAAACGGTCGTGAAGGTGAATCAGGGGATCGGAACCGATCTTGAACCCCTGGTCGCCGTCCATCTGCGTCGGATCGGGGCCCATGGCTTCCAGCAGCGATTGGCGGTCTTCTTCCGGCACACCGAGAAGGTCTGCGATGACGAGGGTGGAGAGCGCATGGGCGAAGCCCTCGGTGATCTCGCACGAGCCCTGGCCGATCAGCCCGTCAACCAGCCGTTCGACAAGCCCGATAACATATTCCTCATTCGCCTTGAGGCGCTTGTGGGTGAGCAGCTGGCTCATCATCCCGCGGTGCAGTGCGTGTTCCTCGCCGTCATAGGTGGCGAGGTGATCGGTCCATGGCATATCGTGGCGATGTTCCGCGATCTGCGCGCGAATATCGCCTTCCGGAGAGAACGGCAGCGGCGGCAAGGGACCGGTAACCGCGACTGACGAGGAAAATGCGTCGGCCTGCTGCTGGAAGACGTCCATCGCCGCTTCCATCCCGGTCACCATGTAGACCTTGTGGAAGCCCTCCTGCAGCACGGGGCATTTGCCGCGCAAGCCGGCCAGGTACCCCGGCAGGTCCTGGGTGACCTCGATATCGGCGAAGAAGTCGATTTCCCCCGGGCGGTCGTTTGTGGCCATGCTGACATTCCTCTCGTGGTCCCGGCGCGCGGTGCACCTTCGCCGGCAATGTCAGTCTATGGGCAAGAGAGCGGGGAATTCCACCCCAAAAGATCGAACTGGCGGCTGCAGGTATGCGGCCCGCAGCCGCCGGAGCGCGGGGTCAGGCCGGAAGGTCGCGGTCGAGCGCCTCAAGCGATCCCTTGCGGTCGTCGGGCAGTGCGAAATCGCCTTCTTCAGCGCCATATTTGGCGCATTCGCCCTGGTTGACGTATTTCCAGGCGTTACCCTGGTAATCGACGGTCGAGGTGCCTGCACAGCTTGTTCCGGGGCCTGCAGCGCAGTCATTCTTGCCGGCAAGAGCGACACCGAAGCATTTTTCCTTTTCGCCGGTCTCGGCGGAGGCGGCCGCCATCTCGCTGCCGGCTTCCGCTCCTTCGGCGGGTGCGGCTGATTCGCCTCCTCCCGATCCGCAAGCCGCGAGACTGGCCGCGCCGATCAGCGCAGTTGCGAGTGCATAAGTGTTCTTCATCCCAAGCTTCATGATGATCCAATTTGCGGGAGGAACCGTTTAGTACCCCCCGCATGCCTGTTCGCCAGCCGTGCCCGAATGGTTACGGCACTGGTGCAATTCACCGCGACGCGCTAGCGGCCATGATTATGAACCCGCGCTTCGAATACTCGATCCAGGCCCGCGATGGTGCGACCCGCAGCGGCACGATCCGGATGCGACGCGGGGAAATTCGCACGCCTGCCTTCATGCCGGTCGGCACAGCAGCGACGGTGAAGGGACTGTTGCCGGGGCAGGTGCGCGATGCCGGCGCCGATATCGTTCTGGGGAATACCTATCACCTGATGCTGCGACCGGGATCGGAGCGCGTGCGCAGGCTTGGCGGTTTGCACAAGTTCATGAACTGGCCGGGCCCCATTCTGACCGACAGCGGCGGCTTTCAGGTTTTTTCGCTCAAGGAGTTGAGCAAGATCACGGAAGAAGGGGCGACCTTCAAAAGTCATATCGACGGCAGCAGACATGAACTCACGCCGGAACGGGCTATGGCGATCCAGAACGATCTGGATGCGACCATCACCATGGTGCTGGACGAATGCACGGAACACCCAGCGACCCATGCACGGGCAAAGGCCTCGATGGAACGTTCGATGCGATGGGCGCGCCGTTGCAGCGAGGCGTTTGAACGCCGCGAGGGTTATGGCCTTTTCGGCATCGTGCAGGGCGGGGTGCACGCGGACCTGCGGCGTGCTTCGGCCGAAGCGCTGATTGAAATCGGGTTCGACGGTTATGCTGTGGGCGGGCTGGCGGTCGGCGAAGGCCAGGATGAGATGTTCCGGGTGCTGGACGCCACCGTGCCGTTCCTCCCCGAAGACAAGCCGCGTTATCTGATGGGAGTGGGGCGGCCCGACGACATCATCGGGGCGGTGGCGCGCGGTATCGATATGTTCGATTGCGTGCTGCCGACCCGGTCCGGCCGGACAGGACAGGGATTCACCAGGCGTGGTACGGTCAACATCCGCAATGCGCGTCATCAGGACGACTCGCGACCGCTCGACGAACAATGCGCCTGTTCGGCATGCAGGGACCACAGTCGCGCTTATCTCCACCACCTGTTCCGATGCGGCGAGATGCTGGGGCCCATGCTGCTGACGCTCCACAACATCACCTACTATCAGGATCTGATGGGTGAAATCCGTACCGCCATTGAGCAGGCACGGTTTGAGGACTGGTCCTCGGCCTACCTGGC
>CAYPFE010000196.1:0-6129 GCA_964409895.1 uncultured Novosphingobium sp. | reverse complement strand
GACCGCATCTGGTTCATGGAAATGAACACCCGCCTGCAGGTCGAACACCCGGTGACCGAGGAGATCACTGGCGTGGACCTGGTGGAATGGCAGCTGCGCGTCGCCAGCGGTGAGCCGATCCCGCTGAAGCAGGAGGAGCTCAGCATAAACGGCTGGGCGATGGAAGCGCGGCTCTATGCGGAGGACCCGGCGAGCGGGTTCTTGCCGAGCACGGGGGTCCTTGAGCGCTGCTGGATTGATGACCCCACAATCAGAGTTGAACGAGGTTTCGAGAAGGGCGACGCGATCACCCCATTTTACGACCCGATGATTGCCAAATTGATTTCCCACGGGCCTGATCGGGCAACTGCAATTCGGACGCTCCTGGCTGCGATCGATGACACAATGGTCTGGCCGGTTAAATCCAACGCTGGATTTTTGTATCGCGCACTCGCCCATGATGAATTTGAGAATGGCGAAATTTCAACCGCCTTCATACAGCTGCATGAGTCCGAACTGATTTTCAGACCGAGGCCATCTCGCATGTTTTTCCGTGAAGCGGCATGCGAACTCGTGGCTCAATACGAAGAACAGTGGGGCCTTGGATTGACTGGCTTCCGCCTGAATCGGGCGCCCGAGAAACGAGTGAACATGACCTGGGAGGATGAAATTTCCCAAGCGATTGCGCCAGATGACTTCGCGGCGGACTTGCACAGTTGCACAGCCAAAGAAAACATTGCGCTAGTCATCGATTGCGGTGAGACGTTCGCTTTTGAGCTCTATCATCCTTACGGCTCCGGCCACCACTCCGCCCACGACGGCGACATCCTCTCGCCCATGCCGGGCAAGATTATCGCCGTCGAAGTGTCGAAGGGCGATTCCGTCACCGCCGGGCAGAAGCTGCTGACGCTCGAGGCGATGAAGATGGAGCATACGCTGACCGCGCCGTTCGACGGCGTCGTCGCCGAGCTCAATGCGCAAGCCGGCGCGCAGGTGCAGGTCGAGGCGCTGCTGGCGCGCATCGAGGAAGTTGGGGAGGATTAGCTTCCCATGCCCGTTCGTGTCGAGCGAAGTCGAGACACGTCCAGGCCAACGGTTCTCGACTTCGCTCGAACCGAACGGAGATTGTAGTGGCAGGCAAGTATTTCGACGAGTGGACGGTCGGCGACCGACTAACCCACCAGCCCTCGCGCACCGTCACCGAGACGGACAATTTGCTGTTTTCGACGATGACCCACAACATGCAGCCGCTGCATCTCGATGCCGAATATGCGCGCGGCACCGAGTTCGGGCAGATCGTCGTCAATTCGACCTTCACCTTCAGCCTCGCGGTCGGCCTGTCGATCGCCGACACCACGGTCGGCACGATCGTCGCCAACTTGGGCTTCGACAAGGTGACGACGCCCAAGCCGACCTTCATCGGCGACACGCTCACCTGCCACACCGAAGTGCTGGAGCTGAAGGAATCGAAGAGCCGGCCCAATGCGGGTATCGTCGTCTTCGGCCACGAGCTCACCAACCAGCGCGGCGAGGTGGCGCTGAAGATGACGCGCACGGTGATGCTGCAGAAGAAGCCGGCCTGAAAACCGAAAGAGCGAGGAGAGAACCCATGGACGCAATGCGCGCCGAATTCGAAATCCGCCAGCTGCATGCCCGCTATTCGCATGCGATCTATCGCGGGGACGCGGCCAGCGTGGCCGAGCTGTTCGTCGACGATGGCGAGTGGCGCGTCGGCGGGCAGATCATGCGCGGCAAGGAGGAGATCGTTTCCTTCCTCGGCGGCGTGTTCCCGCAGTTCCGGCGGCTCTTGATGCTGTTCTACACGCCGGTGGTGGACGTCGCGGCGGATGGCGAGATCAGCTCGCGCACATTCATTGTCGAGCGCAGCCAGTTCGCCGACGGCAGGCCCTTCGCGCCGGTCGGCATCTATTTCGACCGCTTTGCGGAGGTCGACGGCCACCTACGGTTCAAGTGGCGGCTGTTCCAGACGCAGTATTCCGGGCTCCCCGACATGGCGACTCCGTTCTACGACGACCTGCCGGACTTCGGCCCGCCCCCCGGCATGCCGCCGCTCGACGAGGTGACGCTGGATCGGTCAGGCGTGGGCGGCAAGGCCAAGGGCGGCTAACCCCGGCTCACCGTGGTCGGATCGTCCGGTGCCGGGAAACCCGGCGGCGCTCCGTATTCGAGGCAGTCGTGAAGATCGCCCGACAGGTCAGGCGGGCCGAGATAATGCATGTTGAAATGATGGAACGCGAGCAGCCAGCGGTCGTCGACCCGCCGGTAGCGTTCATAATAGATCGCGAGACTGCGCAACTCGACATTGTCGCGCTTGATCAGCTCGGTGACCTGCAGGCGTCCGGTACCTTCGTCGCCGGCAATGTCGAGCACCGGCTGGCCCCACCAGAACATTACTTTCTGCGAGGCCCCCACCGACGCCTCGAAGAAGTCGCCGATGGCCTGGTGGCCGACCAGAGTGTGGCCGGCGATCTTCCAGGTCGCATCCTCGGTGAAGCAGGCGACAAGCGCGTCGCGGTCCTTGCGCCACACCGCATCGGCGTAGCGCGAATAGAGCTGGCGGATCGCCGTTTCGGCGAGCAGGAAGTCGAGGTCCACCGCGTCGCTCATAGTCCCACCTTCTCGATGGCGCCTGCCAGCAAGTCGCTCGGCTTGCCGGCAGCGTGGCGCCCGGCAAGGTAGCCGTGCGTCATCCCGCGCGCGTTCGACATGCCGGACTGCATCGCTGCACCCGTGTCGATCCGGGCGACCGAGTTGCCGGCAACGTAAAGCCCGTCGATCGGCTCGTTGCGCCAGTTGAGTGCGCGCATGTGCTGGTCTGCCATGATGCCTGCCGAGGAAATGCCCGAGTTCGACAGGCGCTTGAAATGGACCGCATAGAACGGGCCCTTTTCGATTGTGCCGAAATTGGGCTTGTCCTTCTGGAAGCGGTCACCGCTCATGTATGCACCCCAGGGCACCGCGCCGCGCCCGAACTCCGGGTCCTGGCCGGTCTCGCAATAGGAATTGAAGCGCTCGACCGTGACCACGAGTTCCGTCGCATCGATGCCGATCTTGCGTCCGAGTTCCTCCAGCGTGTCTGCTCTCGCGGCGACTTCTTCTGGCATCTCGGCTCCCGGCACGATCGGGCCCCAGGGGTATTTTTCGCGCGCCTGCGAATCGAGGATAGCCCAGCAGGGGAAGTTGGGGCTGGTCTGGGTCTGGCCGTCGATGCGGTCGATCTCGAAGAACACCGAGCGGTAGAAGCTTTCGTTGGCGAAGCGCTTGCCGGAGCGGTTGACCATGATCGTGTGCGGCAGGCCCATGAAGGCCATCGGATTGCGCCACAGCGGCACGCCGTCCTGCAATTCCTCGCCGGGCACCTGGAAGCCGACCATGGTGACGTCGGGTACCGAAGCCACCCGCGCGCCGACGCAGCCTGCCATGCGCAAGTGGGCGCCATCGATTTCGGGCATGATGATCGATTCCGCGTCGAGCTGCTTGCCGATGGTGACGTTGAAATCGGGATTGCGTTCGAAGCTGGAGACCGCGAGCACGACGCCCCTGTTGGCCTTGACGAAGACATCCTGCCCGTCCTTCACGGCGCGCACGCCAACGACGCGCTTGCCGTCGCCGATCAGCTCCTCGGCGTTCATGCCCGTGTGCATCGGGATGCCGCGATCCAGCGCACCCTTGACGAAATAGCCGACGAGGCCGGAGCCGAGGCAGCGCTCGTCCTTCGCCAGCCGCTCGCCCATCAGGTTGAAGTCCCAGGTCTTGATATTGGCCGAACCGCCCATGCCGAAAATGTCTTCGTGTGTAAGGCCGTACATGACGTGTGGGGAAACGCGGGTCTTCTCCTGCCATTCCTCGCCGAGCTGGGTGGCGTCGAAGGGCTCGCATTCGAGCAGGCGGCCCTCGGCGACAGCATCGTTGGTGAGCTTGTAATAGTAATCCGGACAATCGTTGATGATCATCATCCTGAGACCGATGGTTTCCTGGAAGTAGCGGATAACTTCGGGAGCGTGTACCGCCTGGTTGAGCGCCGATAGTTCGTTGGCGTAACCCATGGCGAGACGCTGGACATAGCGGAAGCCGCTCTCCCAGCTGTCCTCGATACCGGCTTCGGCTTCAAGGTGGTTGCCCGGGACCCAGACTTCGCCGAGCGAATAGGCGGTGACTCCGCCGACCTGGTCGGTGCGTTCGAGCACCAGTGCGCTGGCGCCGTGGTCATGGGCGGTGATCGCGGCAGCAAGTCCGCCGCCGCCCGATCCGACCGAGACGACATCGGCTTCAAGGTCCCAATGGTCGGGAAGGTTGTCGATCATTACGCGAATCCTCTCAAGAACAATGATGCGCTGCCGCGCCTTTGCCGGGCAAACTGGCAGAAAGCGCTGCTCTCGCCAACCGGTTGTATGTCAGGGTGAGAGCTGGTCGGAGAGGCTGCTGGCCGCCGCCCGCAGAGCCTCCTTGAGCCGGGGCAACCCTTCTCCGCGCACGGCGCTGCCGATGCCGATGGCAACCAGCGCATGGCTGGGCCCGCCCGGTCCCTTCCAGACGGGTGCAGCGACGACGGTGACGCCCGAGATGTAATTGCCCTCATCGACGGCGACGCTTTCGCTGCGGGTGCGTGCAACTTGCTGTGCCCATTCCTCGAAAGAGGGCGGCTCATCCCAACGAAGTTCTTCGAAACCGGCCTTGAGCTCTGCTTCGTCGTAGCCGCCAAATGCGGCGATGCAGCGGCCGGTGGCGCTGACCAGAGCGGGGAAGCGGCTGCCGACCTGCGTCGAAAGCTGAAAGTTCTGGCGCGATTGCGACATCGCCGTGACGATGATGCGATCCAGCCCGAAAATCTGCACGCCAAGCGCGGTTAGGCCAAACTCCTTGCTGATCCGGTCGAGTTGCGGCTGGGCTAGATCGGCGAACTGGTCGCGCCGCAGCCACTGCCGGGCAAGCGTCAGGATGCCGGCGTCGAGCGAATAGCGCTTGGTGTCATTGTCGAAGGCGACAAGGTCCTCGGCGACCAGCGCGCGCAGCACGTAAAGGCAGGTGCTCGGCACCAGGCCGAGTTCGCGGGCGATCGCCTGGACGCCCATCGGCGCGGCGCTCCTGCCGAGGAGGCGCAGCACCGCGGCGGCGCGGGCGATGGCGGGCGCCTTGCTCCCTTGAGCAGATGCCGGCATCGACTTGCTATTCGCCGTCTTCGGCGGGTTTAGCCGGCGCCGGCCCGGCGAGTTCGATCCAGTTGCCGTCCGGATCCTGGATCATGATGATCGCGGCAAAGCCGAGATTGCGGGGTTCGCCCTCGATGGCGAAGCCAGCACCTCTCAGTGCATCGAGCGCGGCATAGACATCGGGCACGCCGATGATGATCGTGCCGCCGCCCGGCGTCACGTGGAAACGCTCGCTCTTTTCTGCACTGACCATGATGATCGACGATCCCTTCAAGGGATCGTCCCATTTCAGCTCCCATTCCCACTCGTTGTGATGCGGCCCTTCCTGCATCCCGAGCAGCAAGTAGAATTGCGTCGTCCGCTCGAAATCCGCCACGGCGAGCTTCACTGCCGCCATGCGCGGCGTGACCGGCGATTGAGCCGCGAGCGGACTGGCGAGCATCGCCAAAGCCAGGCCTGATGACAATGCCAATCGTTTCATGTTCAGATCCCTCCTGTGTTCAATATATAGAATGTCATTCAATATTTGCAATAGCAAGCCATTTGTGCCAATGGGCTCCCATGACCCGACTCACTGACTTTACCAGCTATGCCGATGCGCAGGCGCATGCCTCATCTGCGGCGCTGTGGGAGCTGTTCGACGGAGACCGTGAGCATCTCAACATCGCGCATGAATGCATGACGCGCCATGCCGACGGCTCGGGCCGCCCGGCGGTGCGCATCGCCCATGCCGATGGTTCGGACGAAATCCTGAGCTTTGATGCAATTTCGGCAGGTGCCGCGCGCTTCGCCCACTGGCTCGACGCGCAGGGTATCGAGAAGGGCGACCGCATCGCCTTCATGCTCGAACCGTCGCTGCCCTTCTACGTCTGCCTGTTCGGGGCGATGCAGACCGGGGCGATTTCGGTGCCGCTGTTCACCCTGTTCGGCCCAGACGCGCTCAGGCTGCGCGTCGACGACTGCACGCCGCGCATACTCG
>CAYPFE010000195.1:0-6141 GCA_964409895.1 uncultured Novosphingobium sp. | reverse complement strand
TTGGGCAGGTTGCGGCAGAAGTACTCAATCTGATCGGCATAGATGTTGGGCGTCGCCGCTTCGACGGTGGCCGGCAGATTGAGGATCAGCGGGCGCTCCGGCGTCGGCTGCAGGATCTCCATCACCGCTTCGCTGCATTCGAGGCTGAAATCGAGCTCAGTGGTCGAGAAGGTCTCGGGGCTGTACTCGAACTGCCAGTCGGTTTGCGGGAAGCGCGCCGCCTGATCGCGCAGCACCTTGGCGCCGGTGACCGCGATCTGTTTGATCTCCGGCCTTTCCATCCGGAACACGATCTGGCGCCATGCCGGCGAAATCGCGTTGTAGAGGTGGATGATCGCGGCATGTACTCCGGCCATGCTCTCAAAGGAGGTGGTGATCAGGTCCTCGCGCGACTGGGTCAGCCCCTGGATGATGACGTCTTCGGGAATGCGCCCGGAGTCGACCAGGCCGCGTATGAAGTCGAATTCCGTCGCGCCGGCTGCCGGAAAGCCGACCTCTATCTCTTTGAGGCCGACCTTGACGAGCAGGTCGAAGAAGCGCGTCTTTTTCTCGCTGCCCATAGGATCGACCAGCGCCTGGTTGCCGTCGCGCAGGTCGGTCGAAAGCCAGCGCGGCGGGCTGGAGATGGTCTTCGAAGGCCATTGCCGGTCCGGCAGGTTGATCTGCGGGAAGGGCCGGTATTTGACCGAGGGGTCCTTGAGCATGGTCATGAGCGTGTCTCGCCTGGAATTATCGTCTGCTTCGATGCGGTTTCTCGGGTTCCCTTGGGCGCCATGCACGCCGCGGGAACGACACACAGCCTCACGCCCAAGGGCGGGTAAGTCGCAGAAGCAGGCCAAGCCGGTTGATCATGGACTTGCCTATGGGGATTGGGCTGGCCGATGTAAAGTGCAAAGCTTGGGCGGACGCGGGGATCGCCTCTCAGCTGCGCGGGAGCCGGAAGGCGACATAGGCATCACCCGGTGGTTTGCCGAGCTTGCCGCCGCCGCAGGCTACCGCGACATACTGCACACCATCGACGGAATAGACGGCCGGTGTCGAGAACGCGGGTGCGGAGAGTTCGGCCTGCCATAGTTCCTTGCCTGTCACGAGGTCGAACGCCCTCAACTTGCTGTCCATCGTTGCCGCGATGAATACCAGCCCGCTGGCCGTGACGACGGGGCCGCCATAGTTGAGCGTTCCCGTCTTCGGGATGCCGCGCCGTGTAAGCTCCTCGTGCTCGCCCAGCACCGTTTGCCAGGCGAACTCGCCGGTATTGAGGTCGATCGCCGTGAGCGTGCCCCAGGGCGGCTTGATGCCCGGATAGCCTTCGCCATCGACAAACCGCCGGTAGCCGGTGAAGGCGTGGGGCAGGGGCGGCGCGTCCTTGTCCTTGTCCTCCGGCGTATCGACACCAGTGAGGAAATTGACCAGCTGCTTCAGCGGCTCGGCAGGCAGCGGAAAGCCAGCCATCCTGCCACGCCCGTTGGTGACGATGTCGCGGACCTCGGCAGGGCTAAATCTGTCTCCAAGTCCGATCAGCGACGGCGCTCCACCTTCCATGCCCTGCCGGTTCGGCAGGTGGCACTGCGCGCAGACATACTGGTAGACGAGGTTGCCCTGGTGACTGCCGCCCGTCATCCGCGCGACCTGGCCGATGCCGGGCTGGTCCTGCGAATTGACGACCAGCCATTGCCGTTCGGGGCTGAAGGCGGGGCCACCCCATGTCGCGCCGCCGTCATAGCCGGGAAGCAGGATTCGCGCCTTTTCGCCGAGCGGCGCGAAATAGGCAGGAGGAAGCAGGTCGCGATATTGCGTGAGCGCGGATGCGCGCGCCTCCGTGCTGATGTCGGTGAGGTCGTCCTCGTCCATCTCCTGCCGGGCGAACGGCGGCGGGGAAAGCGGGCGCGGCTGCGTCGGCCAGCTTTGTTCGCCGGGAATGTCGGACGTCGGGACCGGCACTTCCTCGATCGGAAACAGGGGGTTGCCGCTGTCGCGCTCGAACAGGAAGACGAAACCCTGCTTCGTGGTCTGCGCTACCGCATCGATGCGCCTGCCGTCGCGCCGCACCGTGACAAGTGTCGGGGCGGAATTGGGATCGCGGTCCCACAGGTCGTGATGGACCAGCTGGTAATGCCAGCGCAACTTGCCCGTGGCGGCATCGAGCGCAACCAGTGAATTGCCAAAGAGGTTCTTGCCGTGACGCTTTGAACCGATGAAATCGTCGGACGGCGAACCGAGCGGCACGAACACCGTTCCGCGCTGGTGATCGACGCTCATCCCGGCCCAGGCGTTGGCGCCGCCGAAGCGTTTCCAGCCGTCATCAGGCCATGTTTCGTGGCCGAGCTCGCCTGGTTCCGGGATGGTGTGAAAGGACCAGACGATGCAGCCCGTGCGCACGTCATAGGTGCGGATATGACCGGGCGCGGCAGCTTCGTTCTCACCGACGCGGGAGCCCATGATTAGCAGGTTCCGGTAGATAACGCCTGGCGTGTTGCCGGCGACCCCGAGTTGCTCGACGGGCCGCCCGAGCCCTTCGCGCAGGTCGACCATGCCGTCCTTGCCGAAGCCGACGATCCGCTCCCCCGTGCGCGCATCGAGCGCGAAGAGGAGATGCGCCACGCTGAAGAACAGCCGCTCGCCCTCCGCACCTTTCCACAAGGACAGGCCGCTCTTGTGCGAGAGACGCAGCGCCATCTTCGCCTCGTCACCCTGCGCCGAGAGCTCGTCGAGCATGGTTACGGGATCGAACTCCCATTTGCGCTCGCCGGTGGCGCCGTTGAGAGCGAACACCCGGTATTGCGGACTGATCCCGTACAGCACGCCATCGACGACCAGGGGGTTGACCTGCAGTTCGGAATTGAGCGGCAGTTCATAGCCGGGTGCGCTGTGGTAAACCCACGCCTGTTCCAGCCTGAGGACGTTCCCGGGTGTGATTTGTGTCAGCGCAGAATACTGCCGGCTGCCGGAATCGCCGCCATAGGCTGCCCAGTCGAGACTCCGGGGCGCGGCGGCAATACCGCCGGCACAGGCGAGCAGCAGGATGGCGCAGATTGCCGGGACGTGTCTCATGGGCTCGTTCTTGGCCTCGTTTCAGTCGTATCTCGCTGCCCATTGACGATCTGGCACCCTCCGGCAAGCCGCATGCAGGGATTATTCTCGCCTGAATTGCGATTTGCTGTAGCTTGCGCGCATGACCGAGATTCGCCCTTTCCGCCTCGCCATTCCGCAGGAACAGCTCGACGACCTCAACGCCCGCATCGACATGGCGCGGTGGCCGGACAAGGAGACGGTCGACGACTGGTCGCAGGGCACACCGCTTGCAGCGCTGCAATCGCTCGTGGCCTATTGGCGCAATGGCTACGACTGGCGGCGTTGCGAGGCGCGGCTCAACGCCTTCGGCCAGTTCATGACCGAAATCGATGGGCTCGATATCCATTTCATCCACGTCCGCTCGCCGCACGAGGGCGCGATGCCGCTGATCCTGACACATGGCTGGCCGGGCTCGGTGATCGAATTCATGGAAGTGATCGGCCCGCTCAGCGATCCGGTGGGGCATGGGGGGAGGGCGGAAGACGCATTCCATGTCGTCGTGCCTTCACTGCCGGGATACGGCTTTTCCGGCAAGCCGAAGACGGCAGGCTGGGACGTCGCCCATATCGGCAAGGCCTGGGCGGAGCTGATGCGGCGGCTTGGCTACGATCGCTGGTTCGCCCAGGGCGGCGACTGGGGTGCGATCGTCACCACTATCATGGGCGTGCAGGCGCCAGAGGGGCTGCTCGGCATTCACACCAACATGGCGGTTGCCAATCCGACGCCGGAAGACAAGGTCAACCCGACGCCCGAGGAACGGCGAGCACTGGAGGCCGGGCAGGCCTACGCGCAGTTCGACTCAGGTTATTCCAAGCAGCAATCCACTCGCCCGCAGTCACTGGGCTATGGCCTCGTCGATTCACCGGTGGGGCAGGCGGGCTGGATCTACGAGAAGATGTGGAGCTGGACCGACAATCAGGGCAAGCCCGAGGACGCGCTGTCGCAGGACACGATCCTCGATAACATCATGCTCTACTGGCTGACGGCGAGCGGTGCATCGTCGGCAAGGCTCTACTGGGAGAGCTTCGGCACGATCGGGCGCTCGGGCGTCACAGTCGACATCCCGTCCGGGGTCAGCCTGTTCCCGCACGAGATATCTCAGCCGCCACGGCATTGGGCCGAGCGCGTGCTGAAGAACCTCGTTTACTGGAACCGGCCGGACAAGGGCGGGCATTTTGCGGCCTGGGAGCAGCCGGAGTTGTTTGTCGGCGAAGTCAGGAAATGCTTCGCGCTGATGCGGTGACCGAACGAAAACGCCGCCCCCGACAGAGTGACGGGGACGGCAATTCTTTGGTTCCGAGGTTAGAAGAAGCTCAGTTCTTTTCCTTGTCGACCAGCTTGTTGGCGCCGATCCAGGGCATCATTGCGCGCAACTTGGCACCTGTTTCCTCGATCGGGTGGGCCGCTGCGGCCTTGCGGCTCGCTTTGAGTTCGGGCTGACCGGCACGGTTGTCGAGCACGAAGTTCTTGACGAAACGGCCCGACTGGATGTCGGCCAGAATGCGCTTCATCTCGGCCTTGGTGTCCGGCGTGATGACGCGCGGGCCGCTGGTGATGTCGCCATATTCCGCCGTGTTCGAGATCGAGTAGCGCATGTTGGCGATGCCGCCCTCATACATCAGGTCGACGATCAGCTTTACCTCGTGCAGGCATTCGAAATAGGCCATTTCCGGGGCGTAACCTGCCTCGGTAAGTGTCTCGAAGCCGGCCTGGATAAGGTGAGTGAGGCCGCCGCACAGCACCGCCTGCTCGCCGAACAGGTCGGTCTCGCATTCCTCGCGAAAATTGGTCTCGATGATGCCCGAACGCCCGCCGCCGACGCCGCTGGCATAGGCGAGCGCGATGTCGTGCGCATTGCCGGTCGCGTCCTGGTGGACGGCGACAAGGCAGGGCACGCCGCCGCCGCGCTGGTATTCGCTGCGCACGGTGTGGCCGGGCCCCTTGGGCGCGATCATGATGACGTCGATGTCGGACGGCGCTTCGATCAGGCCGAAGTGGACGTTGAGGCCGTGGGCGAAGGCGAGCGCCGCGCCGGGCTTCATGTTGCCCTTGAGGTCGTTTTCCCAGATCGCCGCCTGATGCTCGTCTGGTGCGACGATCATCAGGATGTCGGCCCAGACAGCTGCGTCGGCGTTCGACAGCACCTTGAAGCCCGCGCCTTCCGCCTTCTTGGCCGTCGCTGACCCTTCGCGCAGTGCAATAGCGACTTCCTTGACGCCGGAGTCGCGCAGGTTCTGCGCATGGGCATGGCCCTGGCTGCCATAGCCGAGGATGCAGATCTTCTTGTTGACGATCAGGTTGATGTCGCAATCGGCGTCGTAATAGACTTTCACTTTTTTCCCCTTTCGTCACCCCCGCGAAGGCGGGGGTCCAGATAAGTGTGCAATGATTTGCACCGTTAGATAGGCCCCTGCCTTCGCAGGGGCGACTGATAAATTTTCGTTTCCTAGGGCGCCTCCGCCCCCCGGATCATCCCGACAATCCCGGTCCGACCGACTTCCACGAGCCCCAGTTCCCTCATCAGGCCCACAAAGGTGTCGATCTTGTCCGGCGGGCCGGTGATCTCGAAGATGAAGCTTTCGGTTGTGGTATCGACAGGGCGGGCGCGGAAGATATCGGCGAGCCGCAGCGCCTCGACGCGCTTGTCGCCGGTGCCGGCAACCTTCACCAGCGCCAGTTCGCGTTCGACATGCGGGCCGACCTGTGTGAGGTCGACGACCTTGTGCACCGGAACAAGCCGTTCGAGCTGCGCCTCGATCTGGTCGATCTGCGCCGGCGGCCCCTTGGTGACGATGGTGATGCGGCTCACCGCGTGGTTCTCGGTGATGTCGGCGACCGTCAGGCTGTCGATATTGTAGCCGCGCGAGGTGAACAGCCCGGCGATCTTCGCAAGGATGCCCGACTCGTTGTCGACGGTGACGGTGAGGACGTGGCGCTCCTCCGCCTCATGCTTGATCTTCATCATCACACTAACGCCTTGGCTTCGTCGTCCATGGTGCCGGCCACGGTGTCGCCATAGAGGATCATCTCGGTATGCGCCGCCCCGCTCGGGATCATCGGGAAGCAGTT
>CAYPFE010000194.1:0-6156 GCA_964409895.1 uncultured Novosphingobium sp. | reverse complement strand
CGCCGATCCTGACCGCGTCGAGCCCGGAAGGTGCGCGCGACTACCTCGTGCCGAGCCGCGTTCATCCGGGCAAGTTCTACGCACTCCCCCAGGCTCCGCAGATGTTCAAGCAGCTGCTGATGGTCGCGGGTTTTGACCGCTATTTCCAGATTGCGCCCTGCTTTCGTGACGAGGATGCGCGCGCGGACCGCTCGCCCGGCGAATTCTACCAACTCGATTTCGAGATGAGTTTCGTCACGCAGGACGATGTTTTTGCGGCGATCGAACCGGTTCTGCACGGCGTGTTCGAGGAATTCGGCGAGGGCAGGGCGGTGACGCCCGCACCATTCCCGCGTATTCCATTCGCCGAGGCGATGCTGAAATACGGTTCGGACAAGCCGGACCTCAGGAACCCGCTGGAAATCAGCGATGTGACTAGTCACTTCGAAAAGTCCGGCTTCGGACTGTTCGAGAAGATTGTCGGGACCGGCGGCGTCGTCCGGGCGATTCCGGCGCCGAACACGGCGGAAAAGAGCCGCAAGTTCTTCGACGACATGAACGAATGGGCGCGCAGCGAGGGCCATGCCGGGCTTGGCTATGTCACGCGCAAGGGTGGCGAGTTCGGCGGGCCCATCGCCAAGAACCATGGTCCTGAGAACATGGAGAAAATCTACGCCGAACTCGGCCTCGGCCCCGACGACGGGCTGTTCTTCGCGGCCGGCAAGGACGGCCAGGCGGCGAAGCTTGCCGGAGCCGCACGCACCCGCGTCGGCGAGGAACTGGGTTTGATCGAACAGGGCTGTTTCAAGTTCTGCTGGATCGTCGATTTCCCGATGTATGAATATGATGAGGAGCTGAAGAAGGTCGATTTCAGCCATAATCCTTTCTCGATGCCTCAGGGCGAGCTCGAGGCGCTGGAGACCATGGACCCGCTCGAAATCAAGGCGTGGCAATACGATATCGTCTGCAATGGGGTGGAGCTTTCGTCCGGCGCGATCCGGAACCACCGGCCCGAGATCATGTACAAGGCGTTCGAGATCGCCGGCTATTCACGCGAGGACGTCGACGCCAATTTCGCCGGTATGATCAACGCCTTCAAATATGGCGCGCCACCCCACGGCGGCTCAGCGCCGGGCGTCGACCGCATCGTCATGCTGCTCGCCGACGAGCCCAACATCCGTGAGGTCGTTGTCTTCCCGATGAACCAGAAGGCCGAAGACCTGATGATGGGCGCGCCGTCGGAAGTCAGCGCGAAACAGATGCGCGAGTTGCACCTGCGTGTTGTGGAGCCTCAGAAAAGCTGAGGCGCAAGGCACGTTTGCCAGGCGCTGTGAAACTGTGATACACAATTTCACATGAAGAACGTCACCATCGCCCTCGACGATGAAACCCACCGCAAGGCTCGTATCCGCGCGGCTGAACTGGGTACGTCGCTCTCGGCGCTGGTGAAGGACTATCTTAACGGGCTGGCGAAGGATGGGACTCCCGCCGCCACCGGAGTTCGCGAAATGCCGACTGCATTCCAGCACGCCGAACCCGTCAAGGGCGGCCCGCCTTGGCTGATCGACGGCGAGTGGTCCTACACTCGCGACGGCAAGCCACGGCAACCCGGGGCCTGGCGGGGCAAGCCGACACTGCCCAACGACTGGGACGAATGGCCGGCGGATATGCTCGAATTCTTCGACAAGCTTCAGAACGAACCTTGGAGCGATGAATTCCCCGATCCGCTGCCGTTCGACGAGAGCCAGCTGCCGAAACCGTGAAGCTCCTGCTCGACACGCATGTGCTCGTCTGGTGGTTGGAGGACAATCCGCGCCTGATTTCGCCGGTGCGATCCATAATCGCCGACCGCAAGCATCGGGTCATGGTCAGCGTCGCGTCATTCTGGGAACTATCGATCAAATTTCGCAAGGGCAGGATCGACCGCAACGGATCAGGCGCATGGCACGATGCTGTCGCCGAGGGCTTCGAGGTGCTGAATGTCGTCCCCGAACATTACGAAGCCCTTGAGGTCCTGCCGAACGTCGATGGCCATGGCGACCCGTTCGACCACCTGATTCTTGCGCAGACCGTTTGCGAGCAGGCGACGCTCATCACCGCGGACCGGCAGATGGCGGACTACGGCATCGCCTGCCTAGGCGCTTCTTGAGCGGCCAAAGTCTGCCACCTGTCAACACTCCCACTTGCCAGCGCTCAAAGCGGCGACTAGGGCAAAAATGCAATTCCATCCTCCGTATCAGAAGGGGTATTTTTGATGAGCGACACCGCCGATCGGGTTAAGAAGATCGTGGTTGAACATTTGGGCGTCGAAGCCGACAAGGTCACCGAGGAAGCAAGCTTCATCGACGATCTTGGCGCTGACAGTCTAGACATCGTCGAACTGGTCATGGCGTTCGAGGAAGAATTCAGCGTCGAGATTCCGGACGACGCCGCCGAGAAGATCAGCACCGTCAACGATGCGATCAAATATATCGACGAGAACCAGGGCTGACCGGACCGGTCGCCCTGATTTTCCCGGCTCGCCGGGGAACCGAGATTTCGGCAGGCTCGGCCACTAGCGGTCCGAGCCTGTTGTCTCTTTGGAGATATCAATGCGCCGCGTAGTTGTTACCGGACTTGGCCTTGTCACCCCGCTGGGCAGTGACGTGGAAACCACCTGGGCCAACCTGATCGCCGGAAAGTCCGGGGCAGGGCCGATCACGCATTTCGATGCGTCCGACCAGAAGTGCCAGATTGCCTGCGAAGTCAAACCGGCCGACCACCCCTGGGGCTTCGATCCCGGCAAGCGCGTCGATCACAAGGTCCAGCGCCAGGTCGATCCGTTCATCGTATTCGGTATCGATGCCGCCGGTCAGGCGATCGAGGATGCCGGGCTCACCGAAATGGACGAGGCGACGCGGCTCAGGGCGGGGTGTTCGATCGGTTCGGGCATCGGCGGCCTTCCCGGTATCGAATCCGAATCGATCGTGCTGCACGAAAAGGGACCGGGCCGTGTCTCGCCGCATTTCGTCCACGGCAGGCTGATCAACCTGATCTCCGGGCAGGTCTCGATCAAATACGGGCTGATGGGCCCCAATCACGCGGTCGTGACCGCGTGCTCGACCGGAGCGCATTCGATCGGCGATGCCGCGCGGATGATCCGCGACGACGATGCCGACATCATGCTGGCGGGCGGCGCGGAAGCGACGATCTGCCCGATCGGCATTGCCGGCTTTGCACAGGCGCGCGCGCTGTCTACCGCCTTCAACGACCAGCCCGAGCGCGGCAGCCGGCCCTATGACGTCGATCGCGACGGCTTCGTCATGGGCGAAGGCGCGGGAGTCGTCGTGCTCGAGGAATACGAGCATGCCAAGGCGCGTGGTGCGAAGATATACGCCGAGGTGATCGGCTATGGCCTGTCCGGCGACGCCTATCATGTGACGGCGCCGCATCCCGAAGGATCCGGCGCATTCCGCTCGATGCAGATGGCGCTGCGCAAGGCCGGCGTCGAACCTGCCGACATCGACTATATCAACGCCCATGGCACCTCGACCCCGCTGGGCGACGAGCTGGAGCTGGGCGCGGTGCGCCGCCTGTTCGGCGATGCCATATCCAGTGTGTCCATGAGCTCGACGAAATCGGCGATCGGACATCTTCTGGGCGGTGCGGGCGCAGTCGAATCGATCTTCTGCATCCTCGCCATGCGGGACCAGATCGTCCCGCCGACGCTCAACCTCGATAATCCGAGCGAGAGCTGCGAGGGCGTGGATCTTGTGCCCAAGCAGGCGAAGAAACGGCAGGTGAGGGCGGTGCTCAACAACAGCTTCGGCTTCGGCGGCACCAACGCCAGCCTGGTGATGCGCAAGATCGAGGACTGATGCTGCCGCGCGGCTGCATCCTGGCCGCGCTGCTTGGAGCGGCCCTGCTGATAGCCGGCGGGCTGTTTCTGCGTGGCTGGTACGGTTCCGGGCCACTGGAGAAGGAACACAGCTTCATTGTGCCTGGCGGCTCCAGCCTGACGGCAGTGGCAGCCAAGCTCGAAAACGAAGGAGCAATTCGCTCCGCCTCGCAATTCTCGCTGCGGGCGCGGCTGTTCGGTGGCGGGGCGCCGATCAAGGCAGGCGAATTCCTGCTGCCCAAGGGCGCGAGCCAGTCCGAAATTCTGTCGATCATCCAGAGCGACTCCGTCATCCGCCGTTTCGTGACGATTCCCGAAGGCATGCCTTCGATCATGGTGCAGGAGCGGCTGATGGCTCAGGAACATCTCACTGGCGAGGTGGCGGTGCCGCTCGAAGGCTCGGTGTTGCCGGAAAGCTATGATTTCGAACGCGGCGAGCCCCGCGAAGAGGTGATGCGGCGCATGCAGGCCGCGATGCGCCGCACCTTGGCCGAACTCTGGCCCAAGCGTGCGCCAGGCATTGCCGTCAAGTCGCCTGAGGAAGCGGTGATTCTCGCCTCCATCGTCGAAAAGGAGACCGGCAAACCATCGGAACGCCGCATGGTCGCCGGACTCTATTCCAACAGGCTCAAGAAGGGGATAATGCTGCAGGCCGATCCGACGATCATCTACCCGATCACCAAGGGCAAGCCTCTTGGCCGGCGGATCAGGCAGTCGGAGATCCGCGCGGTCAACGGTTACAACACCTATACGATGACCGGCCTGCCGCAGGCGCCGATCACCAATCCAGGACGGGAATCGATCGCCGCCGTGCTCAATCCCGCGAAGACTTCGGCGCTTTACATGGTCGCCGATGGCACCGGTGGCCATGCCTTTGCCGAGACGCTGGAGCAGCATAACCGCAATGTCGCAAAGTGGTTCGCGATCCGCCGAGCACGCGGCGACCTATGATCGAAATTTACGATTAGAAAATCCACATCAATCGACTGGAGTAATCAAACAGGGGGCCCCATATCGGCTTCATCGAAAGCAAAGGAGAATTGAACCGATGATTGGCCGCAGCATCCCCGACATCACCCTGAAGACCCGCGTTCGCGATGAAAGCATCGAAGGGCCCAACCCTTTCCGTTGGCAAGATCTTCGCCTGACCGATGAGTTCGCCGGCAAGAAGGTAGTCGTCTTCTCGCTTCCCGGCGCCTTCACGCCCACCTGCAGCAACGAGCAATGCCCCAATTTCGACCGGCTCTACGACGAGTTCCGCGCGCTGGGCATCGACGACGTCTACTGCGTCTCCGTCAACGACGCCTTCGTCATGTACCAGTGGGGCAAGCACCTCGGGATCAGCAATATCCGGCTCCTGCCAGACGGTTCCGGCCATTTCACCCGCCGCATGGGCATGCTGATCGACAAGGATCACCTCGGTTTCGGCATGCGCAGCTGGCGCTATGCGATGGTAGTCGACGACAACCGCATCACCCACTGGTTCGAGGAGCCCGGTATCAACGACAGCGGTGCCGATGAGGATCCCTATGGCGAAACCGCACCGGAAACGCTGCTGGCCGCGCTCGGCGAACTGCAGGCAGCTGCTGCGTGAGTGAGGACGCCCCAGGACGTGACACTTCCCCGCGATTCCGGGGCCAGCCGCTGCTGATAACCGCGCAACTGCCTGCGGACCTGCTCGCCTGGGCGGATGCGCTGCGCCGCGCGCACTACCCGCCCGAGCGCAACCGGCTGGAGGCGCATGTTACTCTGTTTCACGGCCTGCCGCCTTCCGCCGGCGCCGAAGTGCGGCAGCTGCTCGGCACGGTGGCGACCGCAACCGCCGCGCCCGATGCCCGGCTGACCGGCATCATGGACCTTGGTCGTGGAACCGCATTCGCGATCGACAGCCCCGACATGGTGAGGCTGCACGCACAGCTGGCCGAGCGCCTGCATGGGGTGATCCAGCAGAAGGATACGCACGAACTGCGCCTCCATGTCACCGTCCAGAACAAGGTTCCGCGTGCCGAGGCGCTCGCGCTCCAACGCGATCTGTCGGCCAGCTTCAGGCCGCGAAGCTTCCGGTTTCCGGCATTCGGCCTCTATTGCTGGGATGGAGAGTTGTGGATTTTCGCGAAGCGTTTCGCGTTTCGCGGCTGACTGTCATGAGACCATGAATTGCAGTCGATAGAGCGGTTGACCCCGCGCTTTCCCCGCCCTAATAGCGCCGCCTGCCCACCGGGCAGATCGCGGTTTGCGCGGTTGTGGCGGAGTAGCTCAGCTGGTTAGAGCAGCGGAATCATAATCCGCGTGTCGGGGGT
>CAYPFE010000193.1:0-6185 GCA_964409895.1 uncultured Novosphingobium sp. | reverse complement strand
CAGGTCGGAAACCGCATCATCCTGATCAACTCGCAGGCCTCCTCGACTGCCAAGCAGTGGAGCGATGAGCTCATCTTTAACTACAATGGCGACCGGCTCAACATCACTGCCGGCGCGATGTGGTTCCACTCCAAGGATGAAGCCGGCGGCCCCAGCGGTATGCAGAACACCTTCGTGTTCCCGACCTTCGTGCCCGCCAACGGCATCATGCCGCTCGGCAAGGAAGGCCGCTATTTCAACAAGGCAACGTCGCTCGCGGCCTACCTCCAGGTCGAATACGAGGTTGTGCCGACCCTGACGCTCGTGCTCGGCGGCCGCATCACCAGCGACAAGAAGTCCAGCCGTTTCCGCTATGACGTGCGCAACGGCGACTTCGGCATCTTCTACGGTCCGATCGAGTCGCGCCCGATCATCGTTCCTCCGGTCTACAAGAAGACCAAGCCGAACTTCCTGATCGGCTTCAACTGGCAGCCGGACCGCGACACGCTGGTCTATGGCAAGTTCTCGACCAGCTTCGTTTCGGGCGGCTCGACGGCTGGCCTTACCTATCAACCCGAAACTGCAACCTCCTGGGAGGCAGGTCTCAAGAGGGACTGGCTGAACCGCAGGCTGCGCACAAACCTCGCGCTGTTCTACGTCACCTACAACCACTTCCAGTCGCCGCAATCGACGACGTCGCCCTCATCGGTCGCTAGCATTCTTCCGACGCTGACGACACTTTACGGAGCCACCGTGGCCCAAGAGTTGATTTCCAGCCTCAGCACCTTCGTGGTTGACCAGGGCAAGATCAGGGCCAGGGGCTTTGAGCTCGAAGTGACCGCGGCGCCGACTGATGGAGTGACGCTGGGTGGCAGCCTGAGCTATACAAAAACCAGCTACCCCTTCATCAATCCGCTGGTGCTGGCCGGTAATGGCGGTCGGCTCGACGTGTCGGCGAGACCGAAGTGGACTGCCAGCATCTATGGCTCATACGAATCCCAGCCGATCTGGAAGGACGCCACTTTCATGATTAGAATGGACGGGTTGTTCCGCTCGAGCGTGGTTTACGCACAAAACTCGTTGCCGCAGGCTCTAGGCGGGCAGGCGTATCCCGATGGCAGCAATGCAGCCAACCTGAGGACGGGTAGCCAGTGGCTGGTCAACGGTCGCATGGGGCTGCGCAATATCGAGATCGGCGGGGCCCAGGCGGAACTCGCGGTGTTCGGGAAGAATCTCTTCAACGACAAGGATCCGAACTTCTCGCTGATCACCGGCCTCGCCGATTCGATGAACTACACGACAGCACGGACCTACGGCGTCGAGCTGCTGCTCGAATTCTGATCGGTTCTTAAGACAAAGAGAAAACGCCCGGGCCGAAAGGTCCGGGCGTTTTTCTTTGCCCGCCGTCGATCAGTGGTTCGAAGGCCAGGCAGGCTCCAGCGTCACTTCGAATCCGGAATACTGGACCATGCCGCTGATCGTATCGACCACCTTGGTACTGGTGAGCCGGTTGACGTTAATCTCGTCCGACCAGCCATGCGGCACGTTTATGACGCCTTCGCGCAGCGTCTCATCGAGCCTAACGAAGCGTTCGATGGTGGCGATGTCGGTGCTGACGCGGACCTTGCCCTCTTCGCTTACACCGACCTTCTCCGCATCCTTCGCGTTGATGTAGACATAGGGCTTGTCGCGCAGCTCCAGCATCTTCGAATTCTCGTGATAACGCTGGCGGCGGGGAATCACGGTGAAGGTGCCGGGCTTGCGCGCCTCGCTCTCGCCCAGCCAGGCCAGCTGCTCGAGCAGAGGCGGCGGGGCAAGCCGCCAGCCGCCGACGTTCCTGTCAACATAGTCCTGCACCCAGCCGAACACCGGCTCGCGGATGAAGATGCGGTCTTCCTTGAGCTGCTCGAAATCAAGATCGCTGTCCCTCAGGATATATTGCATCACCGTGTCGTCGTCGGCGGTATCGACATCGAGCCCGGGGAAGAAATCCAGCCCCATCCGCTTGCCGAGCTGCCCGACCACCCACCAGTAGGGCTTGCGGTCGCCCACCGGCTTCACCATCGCCGGCGTGTATTGCGTCGCGATCACCGGGAAATACATGTCGGTGACATAGGTCATGTCCGCACGTTCGAGCTGGTCGCAGGTCGGCAGGATATGGGTGCAGGCATCGGTCGTCCGGTTGTGCCGGACATCGAAGGTAGCAAAGACTTCCAGGTCGTTCAGCGCCTTGTACATCAGGTCGCGCTCGGGCAGGCAGACTTCGATGTGGCCGCCGAAATTGACCATGGCGCGCAGGTTTCCATCCGCGACTTCCGTCGGAATCGCCGCGCAGGGATATTCGCCGGCGACCGACTTCATGTCCGGCCTGCTTTCCGGCCCGGGCAACTGCCAACCCGATTCCGGCGCAGGGGGCACTTCCATCCGGTCCATCCGAACGATGTTGCCGGGGCTGAACCACGAGCCGCCCTTGCGGTCCATCGCGCCGGCGACGATCATCAGGCACCAGCTCATCCACTGGATACAGTTGCCTGCACGCGACATGGTGATGCCGGTCCCGGTATCGACGGCAATGCTGTTGCCCGCCTTCCTGACCGATGCCAGCAGGTCGATAAGGTCCTGCTGCGGCACGCCCGCATATTCGGCGGTGTGTTCCAGCGTGTAGCGTTCGACAGCCGCCTGCAGCGCCTCGACGCCCTGCGCATGCTTCGCGAGATATTCGCGATCCGCCCCGTCGATCAGCAATTCACGCACGAGATGGGCGAGGATCGCATAGTCGCTCGAAGGCCGCGACTGGATGTAGCGGTCGGAACGCTGCGCCGTTTCGGTATGGCGCGGGTCGATCACCCAGATCTCGGTCCCGCGCTCGCGCATGGACCTGAGGCTGGCGGTCGGGCTGCACAGCGACCAGGTGTGCCCATGGGAAATGACCGGATTGGTGCCGATGAAAATCTGGAGCTTGCAGCGCTCGACGTCGGAGTGGCTCATCAGCCCCGGGAAGCCCGTGACCAGTTCGGAGACGACGACCTTGGCGACGCTGTCGATCGTCGTGTCGCTGTAGCCTGACGGTGACTGGATCGTATTCCTGAACGCCTGCAGGCTCAGATGGCCACTGGCATCGAGATACCCGCCACCGCCAATGAAGGTACCGATCGAGCGGGGACCATGCTCGTCAAGCAGCGCCTTGAGCTTGGCACCAAGATCGTCGAGCACTTCGTCCCAGCTCGCTTCCGTCATGACGCCATCCTTGCGCATCATCGGGCGTTCGAGCCGCTCCGGACGGTGATGATCATAGTTCAGGTGCCGGCCCTTGGGGCAGGTGTAGCCGGCGGTAATCGCGTGATCGACATCGGCCCTGACCTTGACGACATCCTCGCCATCGACCTCGACGATGATCCCGCATGACGAACCGCACACGCGGCAGAACGATTTCTTTTCCGTGATCGCCATATCCAACTCCCGGCTACCGCGCTGCGCCAATTAGTCTGGCATCTCGCGCGATCCTGTCTTCCCCAGATGGGTGCGGCGATGTTACGCACCGATCCGGCAGCGTTGCAAGGCCCTTGTCGGGCCAGCGGCGAATGCATCGGGAGGAAGCAAATGGACCTGGGTCTGGCAGGCAAGCGCGCACTGGTGACGGGCGCGAGTTCGGGGATCGGCGTGGAGACTGCGAAGCTGTTCGCGGCTGAAGGCGCGGAGGTGGTCGTCTGCGGGCGCGACGAGGAGCGGACCATGGCAACCGTGCGGCAGATCGAGAACGCTGGCGGCAGCGCGATGATGGCGCTCGGCGAACTCACCAGCGACACTGGAACTGACGCCATCGCCGAAGTGGCTAACCGGGAACTCGGCGGCATCGACATCCTCGTCAACAATGCAGGTGGCGGTTCGCCGGAGGTACGCAGCTGGGAGGATCTCGCTCCGGAAGACTATCTCGACACCTACAACGTCAACGTGCTGTCGGGCGTCAGGCTGGTGAAGCGCCTCGTTCCCGGCATGCTGGAGCGTGGCTGGGGCCGCGTGATCAACATTTCGTCCACCGTCGCGCATCAGCCGATGGCGATTCTGCATGACTATGCCGCCGCCAAGCTGGCGCTCGAGAACTTCTCGCTCAACCTCTCGCACAACATCGCGCCCAGGGGCGTGACAGTGAACACCGTGCTCTCCGGCCTCGTCGCCACGCCTGCAGCACGCGGCTATGTCGAGCTGCTGCAAAAGCAGCACGGCTGGCCCGAGGACGAGGCCGGGATGCAGGCACGCTACATCGAGGAGTTCAACCCGCAGTCGGTCAAGCGCCTCGGCTATCCGGAGGAAATCGCCGCCGCCGTGGTGTTCCTCGCCAGCCCGCGCTCCAATTACACGACTGGTGCGGTGGTGCGCGTCGATGGCGGGCAGATCCGGTCAGTCTAGGGCGGGTTCACCGGCACCCAGCTCGACTCCGACCAATCTCCAGCCCAATCCGTCGCGGTCGAAAACGAGCGCGACCTCCTCGTCCTTCCTGCCGGCGGACGGCTTGGCCAGCACCCGGTTGAAGCCGCGGCGCTCCAGCGACCATTTGAGCTTGTCCTTGCCTCCTCCCGGCCGGCTGCCACCGCGCCCGTCGAACTGGCCATAAGCGACCAGGGTCTTGATGCCCTTGGGCGAAACCAGCGAGTCCACCATCGGCTCGACCATGCCCATGACCAGCGTGCTGCCCATCACCGCAAAGGGATTGTCGCTGACCTCTTTCTTGCCCATCTCCGCTTCCAGCTGGGCGCGCAGCTGGCTCTTGAAGGATTCGCGCAAGGACGGGAAATCGACCCGTTCGGCAAGTGCCGCCTCGTCGCCTGCAATCGCGGCGTCGCGCAGCTGGCTCATCGAATAGAGCGGCGACACCAGGTACCAGGCGATGCCACCAATAATCACCAGGCCCAGAAGCAGGACCTTGAAGCTGCCGCGGAACATGTGCATTCCCCTCTCCGCCGGCCCGGCCGGACGTGCTCAGCCCGCCGGCATTGCCTGCAGCATAACATGGCAGGTCACAGGTTCGTAGCCGCGCAGGGCGCTTTTCCACCCGCCTGACGGTTTGAATCATTGGGAAAGGAATTGGGGAATGTCCGACCTCGAAGCGAAAATTCAGCACCTCCTCGACATCGAGGAGATCAAGAAGCTCAAATATCTCTACTGCCGCTACAACGACGGCGGCTGGCACGGGCAGCCGCTTTCGCACCAGGGGCCTTCGCACATGCTGTTCACCGAGGACGGCGTGTGGGACGGCAGCCCGATTGTCATGGCCAGGGGCCGCGACGAAATCCGCAAGCTGTTCGACCATTTCGCCGAGCAGCCGATGGCCTATCATTCGGTGATGAACCCGATCATCGAGATCGAAGGCGACTTCGCCCGTGCCCACTGGCACCTCGTCGCCGGCGGGAGGCTTCCCGACGACAGCTCGATCCTCGGCATCGGCGGCTATGAGGACGAATATGTCCGCACGCCGGAAGGCTGGCGGATCAGCCTGATGAAAGTCATCTGGGGCCGCGCGGCCGCCCTGCCCGAGGGCTGGACGATGGACGACCCCAACCTGATGTGAGCGGGCCGGGACCGCCGCAATTCCGGGTTGTTTGTGCGACCGGGGATTAGGCGCAAGATGCGGGAAAATCGCCCGAAAACGGGGAGACGGCAATGCGTGTCAAGGTGACAGGTGTCACCCATGTGTCACCCGGGTCAACCCTATAGAATTTAAGGATAAAACCGCAACAGGGTGACAGATTGCGGTTTTCAGGGGCGCAGGTCCGGCCGCGGAGCCTGGACGCATCGCGCGCGTGCCAGTCGCGGCGGCAGAGGGCGGTGACGGACGGTAAGAAAGAGCCGGCGCGAATGTAACGCGTTTTGGCGATGTAGGAAAATCGCCCCTCACGAGGACATGCTATTGCGTGTCCCCGCCAAGAGGAAATGCGCGACGCATGACGCAGATTCGGGGACATCGTATTCGGTGTCCCCGAATCCTTCGCGACAGGCATGACGCTCTGTGATCGGTTGGGAAGTGGCGCCATGGACATGCAGCGGCGGATTGTATAATTAAGGGGTTAACTGAATGACTTACCGGCTGACGCCGGTAGGTTCAGATCGCGGGGCTGAAGCCAGGTTTGGCGGCGTGGTATTCGAGATAATTGACGATGATCTGGTCGGTGATGTTGCCGGATGTGGTGGAGAAGTAGCCCCTTGCCCAG
>CAYPFE010000192.1:0-6209 GCA_964409895.1 uncultured Novosphingobium sp. | reverse complement strand
CGCATCTCGACCCGTCGCTCGCCGCCGATCTTGCCGTACCAGCCGCCGTTGAGCGCGGCGTTGGTGCCCTTGTCCATCTTGAACCAGCCTAGGTCGACGTCTTCGGCGGCCGTCGCATAGTCGCAGAAGAACTCGATGTCGTCGAAGGTCAGGCCGAGCGCGTCGCCGATGCGCACGGTGACGTCGCGGAACAGGATCAGCCAGGCCCGCGCACGCTCCATCAGCTCGGTCATGTCCTCCTTGGGCTGCTCGCCGATGCCGAGGAAGCTCCAGGTCTCTACCGATTCGTAGACCGAGCAGTCCGCCGATTCGATCGTGCCGACGAACTGCACGTCGCGGCAGGCCGCCGTCAGCGCGGTCGCCATCGAGTTGATCCAGCCCGGGCTGATGCCGGTGATGTAGAGCGAGCTGTTGCCCTTCTGGCAGGCGGCCTCAAGCTTGTCCTTCACCTCGCCGACGATGCCGCCAACATTGAGGAAGAGGTTGGTGGAAACGACGTCCATGCCCGCTTCGAGCAGCCGGATCGCCTGGTCGAGATCGGCCTCGAACGGGGTGTAGAGCACGCTGTCCGCACCCGTCGCGATCAGCGCGTCGATGTCGCTGGTCGCCGCGATGCCGGTGACCGTGTCAGGGCGCCCGCACAGCTCGCCCGCGTCCTTGCCGGCCTTGCTGTCGGACCAGGCATAGACGCCGACCAGCTCCATGCGCGGATCGTCGAGCACGCCCCGCATGCTGAGGCTGCCGACCTTGCCGGTGGTCCACTGAATGACGCGTAGTTTGTCCCTTGCCATGTCTCTCTCCCGAAATGCTTGTTCATTGGGTTTGTTGACCACGCATCGGCGCGGCGCAACCCCAAACATGCGGGAGGAGAGCGATGGCAGGTGCCGGAAGGGTGGCCGGTGACTTCCCCCTCCCGGCAATGGCTGCCGAACGGTCAGAAGTTGAGCAGGACCGAACCCACCACTTCGTGGCCCTTGAAGCTGACGATGTTGTCCGGAATGTTTACGCCGCCATAGTCGAGATATTTGTAGTCGGCGCGCGCGGTAAGCTTGTCGGTGAGCTTCACCTCGCCGCCGCCGCCAAGCACCAGCCTGTCGATGCCCTTGCCGACCCCGGTCTGGATGCCGTCGAGCCAGCCATATCCGGCACGCAGGTAAATCAGGCCGCTGTCCGATACGCGAACGCCGCCGATGCCCGAAATGCCGTAGCGGGCGTTGCTGCCCTTGCTGTAGATGCCGGCATTACCTTCCGCGCCGACCACGATCGGTGAGTTCTCGCCGAGCGGCATGCGGTATCCGACCACCGCGCTCAGAACTGCGGAACTTGCCGAATTGCTGAATGGCCCCACAATAGTGGACCCTTTTGACTTCAGGACGCCGACGCCCGCCTCGACACCGACATATGGGCCGTCGAAGGCCTCCGCCTGCGCTTGTACGGGAAGGAACGACAGGGCCGAGCCGCCGATGGCGAGAAACGACCAAACCAATTTGTGTACACCCATGGGTAAATCCTTCAATTTTCTCCGGGCCTGGCCGGATTGATGGTTTACCCCCCTCTGCGGCGAGGGACTGTCATCGGCTGGCTGAATCGCGGGTGAACGATGCCGGGTTGAATGCCGATCAGGCTGTCTTCGCCGTGGCAATGAAATTGAGGCTCGTGTCACCCGAAAGATGCAGGCCTTTCATCGGAGACCAGGCGATGCCTTGCGGCTCGTCCATGGCCAGACCCGCGTCTGACAGCAGCTCGCCCAGCTCGTCCGGCGTGACGAAGTCGTCCCAGTGATGCGTGCCGCGCGGGATCGCGCCCATGCGTTCGGCGGCCTCGACCAGCAGCAGTTTCGATTGCGGCGTGCGGTTGGGGGTGGACAGCACCATCAGACCGTCCGGCCGCATCGCAGCGGCAAGTGCAGTGAGGAAGGCGGGTTTGTCAGCGACATGCTCAATGACTTCGAGCGAGCAGACCAGGTCGAAATTCGCGAGGTCCAGTGCGGTAATGTCGCCCTGACGGTAGGCTATTGTCAGACCCATCGCCTCGGCATGCTCTTTGGCCGCCGCGACGTTCTCTGCGGCCGCGTCCACACCCGTCACATCCGCACCCAGCCTTGCCAGCGGCTCGCACAGCAGCCCGGCGCCGCAGCCGACATCGAGCGCACGCTTGCCGGACAGCGGCTTCACGCCGCGAGGGTTTCCGCCCCAATGCGCGTCAATCGCTTCGCGGATGAAGTAGAGCCGCACCGGGTTCAGCCGGTGGAGCATCGCGGACGAGCCCTTTGGATCCCACCATTCGGCCGCCAGCGCGCCGAAATGGGCTGCCTCCTCTTCCCTGATGGTGGTTCCGGCGGTTGCATTAGCCATGGCACATCCCTAACAGGCGCGGCATTGCGCCACCAGAGGCGGAATCAGGCAATTCATACCTGGAACAGGAGCGGTCCGCTTGGCTCGCATCGTGATGAAATTCGGCGGAACGTCGATGGCGGGAACGGAGCGCATCCGCCGCGTCGCCGGCATCGTCAAGCGCCAGCAGGAGGCGGGCCACGAAGTCGCGGTCGTCGTCTCGGCGATGGCGGGCGAGACCGACCGGCTGGTCAATTTCTGCCGCGAGGCGAACGCGCTCTACGATCCGGCGGAATACGACGTGGTGGTTTCCTCGGGCGAGCAGGTGACTTCCGGGCTGCTGGCGCTGACGCTGCAGGCGATGGGCTGCAAGGCGCGCAGCTGGCTTGGCTGGCAGCTGCCATTCAATACCGATGCGGCCTACGCAAAGGCGCGGATCGGCGAAATCGGCACCGAGGCGCTGCTGGCGTCGATGGCGGCTGGCGAGATCGCGGTGATCCCGGGGTTCCAGGGATTGTCTCCCGATAACCGGGTGACGACGCTGGGGCGCGGCGGGTCGGACACCTCGGCGGTCGCGGTGGCGGCCGCGGTCCGGGCGGACCGCTGCGACATCTACACCGATGTCGACGGGGTCTACACCACCGACCCGCGCATCGTCAGCCGCGCGCGCAAGCTCGCCAGGGTGACCTACGAGGAAATGCTGGAGCTGGCCTCGGTCGGATCGAAGGTGCTGCAGACCCGCTCCGTCAGCCTGGCGATGAAGGAAGGGGTGCGCGTGCAGGTGCTGTCCTCCTTCGTCGAGGAGGATTCGCCATCGGCCGACAGTCTGCCGGGCACGCTGATCGTCGGCGAGGACGAACTGGAAGGAAGCGACATGGAAGACCAGGTTATCACCGGCATCGCCGCCGACAAGAACGAGGCCAAGGTCACGCTGACCCGCGTCCCCGACCGCCCGGGTGCGGTGGCCGCGATCTTCGGCCCGCTCGCCGATGCCAGCATCAATGTCGACATGATCATCCAGAACATCGCCAAGGACAAGGGCGAGACCGACGTCACCTTCACCGTGCCGCAGGCCGATCTCGCCCGCACCCAGGCCATGCTGGAGGAGCGCAAGGAAGCGATCGGCTATTACCGCATGATCGCCGACGGCAATGTCGCCAAGATCAGCATCGTCGGCGTCGGCATGCGCAGCCACGCGGGCGTGGCGGCAACGATGTTCAAGACGCTGGGCGAACGCGGCATCAACATTCAGGCGATCTCGACGAGCGAAATCAAGGTCTCGGTGCTGATCAACGCCGACGAGACCGAGCTTGCCGTGCGCGTGCTGCACACGGCCTACGGGCTGGACGGGAAGAGCGAGGCGGCTTGAGTCCGTCTCCCTACCTCACAGTTTCTTCATGATCGCATCGATATCCGGGCCCTCGGTGATCTCGGCCTGTTCGTAGAGCGCGTAATTCGCGTCGTCACCGAAGCTGGACAGGTCCACGCTGGTCGCGGTCTGGACGAGCCCCATAGCGTTGACTTCTAGCGCCACCATCGAATCGGTGTAGCAACCGCCGACTCCCATGGGTGAAGACAGCACATTGCAGCTTTCGCCAGCGATCTGCTTGTCCTCGCCGGTATCCTTGAGCTGCATCGCCGCCATCATCGACTGAGCGAGCTGTTCGGTGTCTGCATTGATGAGCTGGTCGTACAGTGGGTTCCTGGTCCTGGTTCCGGTCATCTTGTCGGGGTCGATGACATAGATGGTGTCACCGATCGTGATCTTGTGGGACTTCTGGGGCTGGCTGATGCTGCCCATGCTGATCGCAAGATCTTCGATCGTGTAACTCTCCGTGCCCCACTTGCGGCTGCACTGCGTCGATGTTCCGGACAATGTGCCCGTGTGTTTGTAGGTTATGCAGAATCTCTCGAGCGGGTGCAGTTTCACGACAGTCGAGCCGTCCCCTGCCCCGCCTTCGCTACCTGCGGATTGCCCGCCGTCACTGTTGTTGCACGCGGCGAGCGGCAGGATCAGAGCGGTGATTAGGATGGCTGCATGATTCAAGGCTGTCTCCCATGGTTTAGCCGTCGAATCCCGAAAGGCTAACAAGCCAGTTCGCGAACTTCAACGTAAAGGGGATTTCGCGGGAAAGTGGTGTAAGGAGGGGCTTATGCATGATTTCGGCATCGAGAACCTCAGTTGCTTCGGGCTCGATCCCGCTTCGCTGATCCGTCTCGGGGCCGAACTTGGTTGCGGCCATGTTTCGCTCAACCTGTCAGGTGCCGCGAATCCGCCCGATGGCGTCAAGCTGGCCGGTTTGCGGGACGAGCCCGATCTTCGCCGCGCGGCCGTCGCCGCGTTGCGCGAAACCGGCGTGCGAGTCTCGCTGCTCGAAGGTTTCACCATCGCCCCCGGCATCACGGCAGGCGAACTGGCCTCCGATCTCGCCATCGCCGCCGAACTCGGCGCACGGGCGATCTGCGCCGTCAACATGGACCGCGACCGCCCGCGCGCCTTCGCCGAAATCGCCGCACTGAGCGAGATGGCGGCCGATCGCGGCATCATCGTCACCACCGAATTCGGCGCGGGCACGGCGCGCAATCTCGAGAGGGTGCAGGAAATGCTGGCAGTCGTCGGCCACGCCAATTTCGGCCTGGTGATCGACACCATGCATTATTTCCGCCTGGGTGCCGGAGTGGCTGACCTTGACGTGCTGGGTATCGGCACAGTCCGTCATATCCAGCTCTGCGACGTGCCGATGCCTGCCAAGTTCGACGATTACATGGAGGAAGCCCTGTTCGAACGCCGCGCGCCGGGTGACGGCGACCTTCCTCTTGCCACATTCCTCGGCAAGATTCCGCAGGCTGTACCGGTAGGGCTGGAAATTCCGATCCGCTCGCAGGCACAGGCAGGCATGGACCATCGCCAGAGGATGGGGCGTTGCCTGGAGCTGGCGAGGTGTCTGGAGCCTTGCTGACGAGAGAATCCGGCAGGGCTGGCGCAATCGCCGCTTCCTGCCTATAGGCGCGGCGCAGACCATTTTTATGGGCGGTGGTATTACGTGTACGAGCAGACCAATGCGCTGATGCGGCGCGGCAGTGAATTTCTCGGCAGCAATTGGGCGATCATGTGCGGCGCCATGTCCTGGGTGTCCGAGCGTGGGCTGGTCGCCGCGATCAGCAATGCTGGCGGGTTCGGCGTAATCGCCTGCGGCGCGATGACGCCCGAACTTCTCGACGGCGAAATCGCCGGCACCAAGGCGCTGGCGAGAAAGCCCTTCGGCGTCAACCTCATCACCATGCATCCCGACCTGTTCGACCTGATCGAGGTTTGCGCGCGCCACGAGGTCAGCCATGTCGTGCTGGCGGGCGGCATTCCGCCCAAGGGCAGCGTTGAGGCGATCAAGCAGTCGGGCGCCAAGGTCATCTGCTTCGCGCCGACGCTGGCGCTCGGCAAGAAGCTGTTGCGTTCGGGTGCGGATGCCCTGGTGATAGAGGGCATGGAAGCCGGCGGCCACATCGGTCCGGTGGCGACCAGCGTGCTTGCCCAGGAGATCCTGCCGGAGCTGGCAGGCGACAACCTGGTGTTCGTGGCGGGCGGCATCGCCCGGGGCGAGGCGATCGCCTCCTATCTCGAAATGGGAGCCTGCGGCGTCCAGCTCGGCACGCGCTTTGCCTGCGCGACCGAATCGATCGCCCATCCCGATTTCAAGAAGGCCTTCTTCCGCGCGTCCGCCCGCGACGCGGTGACGAGCGTGCAGGTTGATGCGCGGCTGCCGGTGATTCCGGTGCGCGCGCTCAAGAACAAGGGCACCGAGGAATTCACCGCCAAGCAGATCGAAGTGGCGAAGCTGCTCGACTCCGGCGAGATCGAGATGGGCGCGGCACAGCTTC
>CAYPFE010000191.1:0-6210 GCA_964409895.1 uncultured Novosphingobium sp. | reverse complement strand
GTCGCTGTGGGCGGCCGGCACCCATCCCGACCGCATCGCCGCCTCGGCAAGCTACCACGGCGGCAATCTCGCCTCAGACAGCGAGCTGAGCCCGCACAACCTCGCCTCGAAGATGAAAGCACGAATCTATGTGGCGGGCGCGGACAAGGACGATTCCTATCCTCTGGAGATGGAAGCGCGGCTGATCGCGGCGCTCAACGATGCCGGTGTCGATCACGTCTGCGAAATCTATCCCGGCGCGCTTCACGGCTGGACGATGAAGGACTTTCCGGAACCGATCTACAACGAGGCCGCCGCCGAACGACACTGGCAGACACTGCTGGGCCTCTACCAAGCAACTTTGCACTGACGGCTGGGAGTACGATCCATGGACGGAGAGCTGTCAGGAAAAGTCGCCATCGTGACCGGCGCCGCTCAGGGGACAGGACGGGCCTATGCCCGCGCCTTGGCGCAGGAAGGTGCGACGGTCATCGCCACCTCGCGATCGATGAAGCTGCCCGCGCCGGACGAGGATTTCCGGCCCGATACGCTCGCCGAACTGGGCGAGGTTGCCCGCAAGGCCGGCGAGGATATCCACCTCATCGCCTGCGACGTCAGCAGCGAGGCGCAGATCGCCGCCTGCGTCGAGCAGGTGATCGCCAACTTCGGGCGCATCGACATCGTCGTCAACAATGCCGCGACCTATCCCGAAGACCAGCCGGTGCCGCATTACGATCCGATCGGCTTCACCGTCGAGGAATGGGAGCGCTACAACCGCATCAACATCATCGGGCCCTACCTGATGATCCGCGAGGTCGCGCCGCACATGACCCGGCAGAAATCCGGCAATATCATCAATATAACCTCGGGAGCCTCGCTCGGCGTCGAGGTTGCCGCAGCGCAGTTCGGCATGCTCGCCTATGTCACCACCAAGGCGGCGCTCAACCGGCTCAGCCAGTTCTACGCGCTCGAATTCAGGGACCATGACATCGCGGTGAATGCGCTCTGCCCGGGCACGGTCGTGACCAACAGCTGGCGCGGCGTGCCCAAGGAGATGCAGGACGAGATGCTGGCGAGCGGAAACGGCAAGCTGCCGACGCCCGAGGCCGTGGGTCCGCCACTGCTGTTTCTCGCCAAACAGACCGCGCAAACCTATACCGGCCAGGTGGTGCTATCGAACGAGTTCGGGGTCAGCTGGCCTTGAATGCGTGGGGCAACAGGTCCGACAATTTCATCTCGATCACATCGGCTTCTCCTCCGCACCAGACCACCGGGTCCGATCCGTCCAGTCCCGCCAGTTCGGCCAGCACTTGGCGGCAGCGTCCGCAGGGCGTGACCGGCGCTTCCCCGTCTCCGGCTACCGCGACCTGTACCAGCCCGCCTCGCCTCCCCTCGCCCATCGCCCTGGCGACGGCGACGGTCTCTGCACACAGCGACAGCCCGTAACTCGCATTCTCGACATTGGTGCCGGCGACGATCGCGCCGTCTGCAAACCGCAACGCCGCTCCCACCCGGAAGTGCGAATAGGGTGCATACGCAGACGCAATCGCTTCTCGTGCGGACGCGAGCAATTCATCGCGCCCGTCCATCAGCGCTCAACCACCACCCAGCGCAATCCGCCGTCCGCCACCTCGTTCGCGAAGGAACTGTTCGCCGTCCACATCGTCCACGGCCTTCCGCCATAGTCGGGCTCCAGCCGGTTGCGCACCAGCCAGAGGTTGCGGTCGATCCTCGCTGCGATCCCGTACCTGCTCTCGAAGCTGGAGCTGAGTTTCAGTAGCGCAGGCATACCGGTATGCGTCTCGACCTGGTTGAGGAAAGTTGTCAACTCGCTCTCGACCGCCGCATCCGGAACATTCACCGGGCAATCGTTGGCCAGCATGTCGAGTTCGACCGCAGGCGGCAGCAGCGACGCATCGCGCGGCACGATGGTGACGAAATTGGCCGCCTGCTTGTCCGCCGGCTGGCAGGGATCGTAGCGGTGCACTGCGCCCACCGGCAGCCCCGCCTTGCGCGCCTTCTCGAAATTCTCGACAAAGCGCGGATCGCGGGCGAACGCGCTGGCACTGGCGTCGATATAGGCAAATTCGGCCCCGATCGCTTTCAGCGACTTCCAGTTGACCGCACCGTCCTGGACGCCGATTTCAACGCCCTGAACCGGATATTCCTCGCTTGGCGGCAGCCAGTGCTGCAGGTGCCACCACAGCCAGATGCCGCCCAGGAGCACTAGCAGCAGCAGCGCACCGAAGATGCGAAGCCGCGTTCTGCTGCCGGACCTGCGTGCCATGTTCCCTTTGTGCTCCCGGATCGCGCAGGGCCTCTCCGCCCCAGCCTTAGCCCCTGATATGAAGAACGCAGATCAGGGTAAACAGCCGCCGCGCCGTGGCGAAGTCGGTTTCCACCTTTCCTTCGAGCCGTTCCATCAGCAATTCCGCAGCTTCGTCATGAATGCCGCGCCGCGCCATGTCGATGGTCTCGATCTCCTGTGCGGTCGCCTTGCGGATCGCCTGGTAATAACTTTCGCAGATCGCGAAATATTCGCGAATCGGCCGACGGAACCGGCCGAGCCCGAGGATCAGCGTTTCCAGCTCGGTGCCATCCTCGCCCGCAATGGCGAACATCAGCCGCCCGTCTGCAACTGAAAGGCTCAAGTGGTAAGGACCTTCGAAGCCCGCCTCGAAACTGCGCAGCGGCTTGAAGGCATTTTCCTCCTTCAGGTCGAATATGGCGATGCGCCGTTCCTGCTCGATATCGGCGTTGCGCCACAGGATCGTCGCTTCGTCCAGTTCGATATGGCTGATGCGCGGGTCGGACATGATCGCGCGCCTTTACGCAATTGCAGCATAACTCGGCAAGCGTTTCGAATCCTTCCACAAGCTGTGGATGAAAAGAGCCGCGATTGCCGCTTGCCCGTCAAGCGGCCAGAGAGCATCGTAGCCTGCATATGATATCCGAAACCCTCCTGCTTCGACCCGAAGAAACCGCAACCCGCGCGCTACCCGCCAACGTCGAGGCGGAAGCCGCCTTTTTGGGCGCGGTACTGATCGACAACCGCGTGATCGAGGAATTGCCGACGCAGCTTGCGCCTTCGCATTTCTTCGAACCCGTCCACGCGCGCATCTATGATCGCATCCTGCAGCTGCTCGACCGCAAGGCGGTGGTGACGCCGGTGACGCTGAAGCCCTATTTCGAATCGGACGAATCGCTGAAGGAGCTGGGCGGCCCAGCCTATCTCGCGCGGCTGACCGCCGACGGCCAAGGGCTGCTGGCGCCGCGCGTGCTCGCCGAACAGATCTACGACCTCGCGCTGCTGCGCGAGCTGGTCACGGTCGGCCGCAACCTCGTCGAAGGGGCGATGGACACCTCCGAAGCGGTCGAACCGCTCGAACAGATCGAGCAGGCCGAACAGGCGCTTTACCAGGTAGCCGAAGGCGCCGGATCGCAGAGCGAGGCACAAAGCTTCGCCACCGCTACGCGCACCGCGATCACCGCGATCGAGCGCGCCTTCAATTCTGGCGGCCACATCGCCGGCAAGACCACGGGCCTGTCCAGCCTCAACGAGAAGATCGGCGGGTTGCACGATTCCGACCTCATCATCCTCGCCGGCAGGCCCGGCATGGGCAAGACTTCGCTCGCGACCAACATCGCCTTCAACGCTGCCGACCGCTTCCGCCGCGACATCGACGACGGCATCGCGCCCGAGGAATCGGTGGGTGCGAGCGTGGCCTTCTTCAGCCTCGAAATGAGCGCTGACCAGCTCGCCACCCGCATCCTTGCGGAGCAATCGAAGATCAGCTCCGAAGCGCTGCGCATGGGCAAGATCAGCCGCGAGGATTTCCAGCAGCTGTCCTTCGCCAGCCAGCGCCTCGCCGAACTGCCGCTCTATATCGACGATACGCCCGCGCTTTCCATCGCGGCGCTGCGCACGCGAGCCCGGCGATTGAAACGCCGCCACGACATCGGGTTGATCGTCGTCGACTACCTCCAGCTGCTGCAGGGCACCAACCGGAGCGGCAACGACAACCGGGTCAACGAAATCTCGGAAATCAGCCGGGGGCTGAAGACGCTGGCCAAGGAGCTGGGCGTGCCGGTCATCGCCCTGTCGCAGCTCAGCCGCGCGGTCGAACAGCGCGACGACAAGCGCCCGATGCTCTCCGACCTCAGGGAATCGGGCTCGATCGAGCAGGACGCCGACATGGTCTGGTTCGTCTATCGCGAGGATTACTACATCAAGGCGACCGAGCCGAAATATCCGTCCGACAACGATCAGCCCGAGGTCCAGGCCAAGTGGGACACCTGGCGGGAGAAGATGGAGCAGGTCACAGGCCTTTCCGAACTGATCATCGCCAAGCAGCGCCACGGCGCCACCGGCAAGGTCCGTCTGCGCTTCGAGGCGCGGATCACCCGCTTCTCCGATCTCGACGAGACCTACAGCCAGCACGATTATGAATGATCTCCGGGCTTGCCGCGTCTGCGGCGGGCTCAGCGCCCAGGGCGCTTGAACGGGCCGAAAGGATGCAAGCCATGAAACTCACCGGAGGATGCTATTGCGGAGGCATCCGCTACAAGGTGGATGGCGAAGCGACGATGCGCGCGCAGTGCCACTGCCGCGAATGCCAGTACATCACCGGCGGCGGACCGAATTATTTCATGATGCTGCCGCTCGAAAGCCTGGAATTCACGCAAGGCGAACCTTCCACCTTCACCCGCGATGATATCGAGAACCCGGTCACGCGGTTGTTCTGCCCCCGCTGCGGCACCGCGCTCGGCACGCGAGTTCCTGGACGCCCCCTGGTGGTGGTAAAAGTCGGCACGCTTGACGACCCTTCGGCCTGCGGAGGCCCGGACATGGCGATATTCACTTGTGACAAGCAGCCCTTCCACATGGTGCCCGACGGAATTCCCGTGTTCGAAAGGATGCCGGGATAACGGTTATCGGATATTACGCAGTTCAACCCCGCCAGGCCGCCGATTTCCAAAAGATGCGCAAGCCCGACGGCCGCCTGCCGTGGTAAATTTCTGTTAACCACGTTCTGCCATAGCTGACCGGACGTCGCTGCAATTTCTCGCGCGGCGGCGCGCTGGGGAATTGTGGTGAAAGCAACGGGTTCAGGACTGCTTGGCAACGCGCTGACCGTGCCGCGGCCCTTCATGACGCCTGTGCGACAGTTTTCAAGGGCGTTGGGACTTTGGAAAGGATCGATCGACGATCCTGTCGCCTATCTGAAGAGCGGAAGGCTACAAAGAATGAACTTGGACCACCAACTCCAACCGGAACACCAGCACGCACTGGCTGACTCGCAGAGGCAATTCTGCTGCATGGCACCGTCCGATTGGAGGAAATACTAGATGGATCGCCTTTCCTTCACCGGCCTTGCCCCGCACGAGCGCGTTCCGGTGCTGATTGGCTGGCTCTCGGGCAGCGGTCATGTGCTCGCAAAGGCGGTGCGCTTCACCATCGTAGGCGTGCTAAGCGGGCTGATCTATTCCGCTGCCACCGCACTGTGCATCGTGGTGCTGGCGGTGTCCCCGGTCCCCGCGAGCCTGATCGGCTATTGCGCTTCCGTGCCAATGAGCTTTCTCGGCCACCGCCGCTTCTCGTTTCGGGCCAACGGTCACTGGACCATGGAGGCGATCCGCTTCGTCTGCTCGCAGGTGGTAAACATGACCGTCACGGCCGGCGCCATGCACGCCGCCGTAGATCGATTCGGCCTAGCCTATTTCTGGGGAATGGCGGGCACCGTCATCCTCGTTCCCATCGCCAATTTCGCGTTCATGAACTTCTGGGTGTTCCGCGACCAGGACCACGCGAAAGGAGCACGACGATGAAACACCTGCTCGAAAATCCAGCGCTCTACCAGCTGTACCAGGAAATCGGCGGCTTTCACGGCGGTCGGGTCTCGATGATCCGGGAATATCTCGACATCCACCCCGGCGCACGGGTGATCGATATCGGCTGCGGCCCCGGTCACATCGTGCGCGACCTGCCAGACGGGATCGACTATTTCGGCTTCGACATCGACGAACGTTCCATCACCTTCGCGAACCGCCATTTCGGTGACCGGGGCACATTCTCGACCCGTTTATTCGATGCCGAAGCCGCGAATGAACTGGCCGGGGCTGACGTCGTGATGATGAACGGGGTGATGCACCATATCCCCGATACCGGGTTGACCGAAACGCTGTGCCATATCCGCCACGCGCTCCGGCCCGGCGGATGGCTATTCACCG
>CAYPFE010000190.1:0-6254 GCA_964409895.1 uncultured Novosphingobium sp. | reverse complement strand
GGAGGGCTGCCACAGATGCCGGCGATGAGCGTGCGTGCCCCGTCCGGCAGCATCTCAGAAGGTGCCCCCGATCCGGTTCCAGCGCGCTGCGGTGAACCACGTCCATGGCTTGATCCACTCCGCCGACCCGTCGGTCGAGAACATCACGATGGTCGCCTTGCCCACCAGGTTTGCCTGCGGGACGATGCCGATGCCGCCGCCTTGGGTTGCTGGAAACCGACTGTCGAGCGAATTGTCGCGGTTGTCGCCCATCATGAACATGTGGCCTTCGGGTACGATGAAGGTCTCGGTGTTGTCGGCGTCGATGCCGAAGAAGTTGCTGCGGCTCGATGTGGTGAGGTCGAGCACTTCGTAGCTGCGTCCGCCTGGCAGCGTCTCGCGGTAGCGCTGATAGCGGCAGACGGCGGTGCCGTCGGCAAGGCGAGCCTGGAAATGCTCGCGGTAGCACGGTGTGTTGGGCGAGACCGGGACTTCGAAATCGGCGACCTTCTTCTTCGGGATCGCCTCGCCATTGAGGTAGAGCTGGCCTTCCCTGACCTGGATCTGGTCGCCCGGCAGGCCGATGACGCGCTTGATGTAGTCGATATCGCTATTGGGCGGCGCCTTGAAGATGACGACGTCGCCGCGCTCCGGCTCGCCGGCGAAGATGCGCCCGGGGATCAGCGGCACGCTCAGCGGCAGCGAGTATTTCGAATAACCGAAGGGCCATTTCGCAGCGAGCAGGTAGTCGCCGTTCAGCAGGCGCGGCAGCATCGATTCGCTGGGGATATTGAACGGCGAGAACATGAAGCTGCGGAACACCAGCACCAGCAGGACGAGCTTGAGCAGGAAGACGAAGAAACTCTCCTGCTTCTCCTCTTTTTCGGCCTTTTCCGGCGCCGCCTCGGCGGTCTCCGGCTCGCTGGCGCTGTCTGCTGGCGGGGAATCTGTCATCGCGCGCTCCTCTTGTGTGGCGCGCCGTCCCGCGTCAAGCCCGTTGCCGGGCTGCGCCTGCAAATAAGCTTGGTTGTGAGCGGTTCGGGAATGCGGCTTGGCCTTGGCGGTTGCAGCTAGCATAAGGGCGCAGCATCACGCCGGGGAGGACCATGCGCACGACGGCCCAAATCTGGAATGACCTGGCTAACCAGCCCAAGCCTGCCCTGTCGGCGCTATTCGCCGCCGATCCTGAGCGGGTGGGCCGGCTTTCGCAGCGGCTGGAACTGCCGGAGGGCGGCATTCTCTTCGACTGGTCGAAGACGCATCTCGACGAGGCGCATTTGGCGCTGTTCGAGGAACTGGCGCGGGTGGCGGACTTTGCTGGCACGCGTGCGGCCCTGCTGTCAGGCGAGATCGTCAACCCGACCGAGCACCGCGCGGCCGAACACACCGCCGAACGCGGCATGGGCAGCGCGGACAGCGTCGCGGTTGCAGGCGCGCTCCACGCCCGGATGGCAGGGCTCGTCGAGGCGATCCACAAGGGCGCGCTGGGCGAGGTCCGCCACCTGATCCACATCGGCATCGGAGGGTCGGCGCTGGGCCCGGCGCTGGCGGTCGACGCCCTGACCCGGGACGGGGCGATGGTCGACGTGCACGTCGTTTCCAACATCGACGGCTGCGCTCTGGAACAGGCTTTTGCCGCTTGCGATCCCAGGGCGACACTGATCGCGGTCGCCTCCAAGACATTCACCACCATCGAGACCATGACCAATGCGCAGAGCGCGCTGGAATGGCTGGAAGCAGGCGGCATAGGCGATCCCTATGGCCGGGTGGTCGCGCTGACCGCATCGCCGGACAAGGCCGTCGAATGGGGTGTCGACGAGACCCGGGTGCTGCCGTTTTCCGAAAGCGTCGGCGGTCGCTATTCGCTGTGGTCATCGATCGGCTTCCCGGTTGCGCTGGCGCTCGGCTGGCCCGATTTCGCGGAGATGCTGGAGGGGGCAGCGGCGATGGACCAGCACTTCGCCAAATCCGAAGGTGCTGCGAACCTGGCCCTGCGCGCGGCATTTGCCGATCTCTATTACGCCCGGCTGCGCGGCTGCCAGAGCCGGGCCGTGTTCGCCTATGACGAGCGGCTGGCGCTGCTGCCCGCCTATCTCCAGCAGCTCGAAATGGAATCGAACGGCAAGTCGGTGACGGCGGATGGCGAGACGGTCGAAAGACCGACCGCGCCCATCACCTGGGGCGGCGTGGGAACCGATGCGCAGCACGCGGTGTTCCAGCTTCTGCACCAGGGCACGCAACTCGTGCCAGTCGATTTCATCGCCGCGATTGCGCCCGGGCACGAACTCGACGCGGCGCATCACCGCATTCTTCTGTCGAACTGTTTTGCGCAGGGTGCCGCGCTGATGGCTGGCCGCGAAAGCGACGACGCGGCACGCAGCTATCCTGGCGACCGGCCATCGGCGACGATTCTGCTGGACGAGCTGACGCCTGCTTCGTTCGGCGCACTTGTCGCGTTCCACGAGCACCGCACCTTCGCCAATGCGGTGCTGATGGGGATCAATCCCTTCGACCAGTTCGGCGTGGAACTGGGCAAGGCAATCGCCCGTTCTATCGAGGACGGCACCGCGCAGTTCGACCCGAGCACGGAAGCGCTGCTATTGGCAGCCGGACTGAAGGGCGATTCGTAATGGCGGCGATGGAGCCCCTGCAATGCCCTGCGAAGAAGAAGCGGGAATTGAGCCTTTGAAATTTCGGTTGTTCCTTGGTCTGGCGGCCCTGCCGCTATTCTTCGCGTCGCCTGCATCGGCGGCCAGCCCTGCCGACCTTGCTTCGGCCTATGCCGAGGGCAAGGCGGAGAGCCTGGCCGGCCGCATGGGGATGAAGGAGGAATTGCGGTGCCTCCATGCCCATGTCATCTGGTCCGGCCTTTCCATGAGCTATGCGCAGAACCCGGCCGTCGCGGCGGGCGAACTCGGTTATGGCTACACCCAGTTCCAGTTCCACTATTACGGCACCATCGCACTCATCCGGCACCTGACGACGCCTGCCTACAAGGCACCGTTGGGCGAAATTCTTGCCGAATTCCAGAAGCGGAATCTGGACGACGATGGCGAGATCACCAAGCTCGTCAGGGAGCTCGGCCAATGCGCCCAGCCGCCTGCCAGCATCAAGTTCGGCGGCATGCTTCTGCCCCGCGCGGAGCATTTCTGGGATGCGGTGACGCGGCAGGCCTACACGCCGGCATATCCCGGCTACGCGAAAGATAGCGAGGCTTGGAAAGCCTATGCCATCGCCATGGCTTCGGTCGATTTCGTATCGGCGGCGAATGTGGCTTTCCGGAGCCGGCATGCCGGCGACGCGGAGACTTTCGACATCAACGAGCTGCTTGTCGCGGTCGATGGCGCCGTAGCACTGGGACAGGCGGGCAAACTCGACCGCGCAGTGCTGCTGGAAGCGGCAAGGGCGAACCCCGGGCGCTATGGCCGGCTGGTGAGCGCCAACCCTGCCGCTTCGGATTGAGAGCGGCCTGGCTCTTGAAGCAACGGCCAGACTGACCTAGCCCTATGCGCCGTCAGGACAGGGAGGGGCGGAATGTCTGATGCAGTTGCGGGCGAAGGAGGGCCAGCGGAGAAGCTGGCGCGCGACGAGCGCTTCGACAGTCTGATCAAACGCCGCAACCGCTTTGCCTGGTGGCTCACGGCCTGCATGCTGGCAATCTACTTCGGCTTCATCCTGCTGATCGCCTTCCGCCGCGATATTCTGGCCCAACCGATCGGCGATGGCGTCATGACGTTGGGCATACCCGTCGGCCTCGGCGTGATCCTGTCCGGCATCATGCTGACCGCCATCTATGTGCGGCGCGCCAACCGGGTCTACGATCCCGAACTGGAAGCCCTGCGCCGGGAGAACGGGGCATGAGCGCCTTTCCCGCGACGCGCCTCGCGCTCGGGCTGGTCATGTGCCTGGTGCCCGCTGTCCTGTTGGCGGACGCGCTCACCGGAGAGACGGAGCAGCAGGCGACCAACTGGGCGGCCATCGGCATGTTCGCCCTGTTCGTGGGACTGACCTTGTGGATCACCCGCTGGGCGGCGCGCAGAGTCCGCTCGGCATCGGATTTCTTCGCTGCGGGAGGCAGCATCACCGGTTTCCAGAATGGCCTCGCCATTGCCGGGGACTACATGTCGGCGGCGAGCTTCCTCGGCATATCCGCGCAGATCTTCGCTTCGGGCTACGACGGGCTGATCTATTCGACGGGATTCCTGGTCGGTTGGCCGATCATCCTGTTCCTGCTGGCCGAACGGTTGCGCAACCTCGGGCGCTACACCTTCGCCGATGTTGCCAGCTTTCGCTTTGCACAGCCGCCCGTCCGGCTGTTCGCGGCCTTCAGCACGCTGGCGGTCGTCACTTTCTACCTGATCGCGCAGATGGTCGGCGCGGGCCAGCTGATCAAGCTGCTGTTCGGGCTCGACTATGCCTGGGCGGTGGTGATCGTCGGGGCACTGATGACCTGTTACGTGCTGTTCGGCGGCATGATCGCGACGACCTGGGTGCAGATCATCAAGGCGGTGCTGCTCTTGGGCTGCGCAACCTTCATGGCGCTCGCCGTGCTGGCAAGCTTCGGCTTCTCGCCCGAGGCGCTGTTCGCCCGCGCCGTGGAGGTCAAGGACAGGTCGATCATGGAGCCCGGCGGCTTCATCAAGGACCCGATCTCGGCAATCTCCTTCGGCATGGCGCTGATGTTCGGCACTGCCGGGCTGCCGCACATCCTGATGCGCTTCTTCACCGTCCCGGACGCCAAGGAGGCGCGCAAGTCGGTGCTGTGGGCGACGGGCTGGATCGGCTATTTCTATATCCTGACCTTCGTCATCGGCTTCGGTGCGATCACCATGGTGGCGACCGAACCCGCCTTCCTGACCGCCGACGGCGGATTGAAGGGCGGCGGCAACATGGCCGCGATCCATCTCGCAACCGCACTGGGCGGCGATTTCTTCCTCGGCTTCGTCAGCGCGGTCGCCTTCGCGACGATCCTGGCCGTGGTGGCGGGGCTTACGCTGTCGGGTGCTTCGGCGATTTCGCACGACATTTATGCCTCGGTGCTGAAGCGCGGAGAAACCGAGCCGGAGAACGAACTCAAGGTGTCGCGCCGTACCGTGCCGGTGCTCGCCGCCGTCGCCATCGTGCTCGGCATCGCCTTCGAGAAGCAGAACGTCGCTTATATGGTGAGCCTTGCCTTCTCGATTGCGGCTTCGGGCAACTTCCCGGTGCTGCTGATGTCGGTGTTGTGGAAGGACTGCACGACGAAGGGCGTGGTCGCGGGCGGCACCTTGGGCGTGGTGACGGCGCTGCTGCTGACGATCCTCTCGCCCGCGATCTGGGTGGACGTGATCGGCAAAGAGGCGGCGATCTTCCCCTACAGCTCGCCGGCGCTGTTCTCGATGACCATCGCCTTCTTGACGATCTGGCTGGTCTCGCTGCTTGATCGTGGCGAACGCGCGGCGGTGGACCGCGACGGATATCCGGCACAGCGCTTCCAGGCCGAAACCGGGATCGGCGCGGCAGGATCGTCAGGGCACTGAGCGCGCCGCTCACTGTCATGGGCAAAACCGATTGGCATTGCCCGGCGGCACGCGCCATATGCTCATGGCGCAAGGAGCACACGCATGTCTGAATTCGAGTATGACTTGTTCACCATTGGTGCCGGCTCAGGCGGGGTCAGGGCCTCGCGGGTAGCAGCGGCACATGGCGCAAAGGTTGCCGTCGCCGAGGAATACCGCATCGGCGGCACCTGCGTCATTCGCGGCTGCGTGCCCAAGAAGCTGCTCGTCTTCGGCTCGCATTTCGCGCATGACCTGAACGACGCCGCCAATTACGGCTGGACCATCGAAGGCGCGAGCTTCGACTGGGCGACCATGCGCGACACAGTACTCGCCGATGTCGACCGGCTGGAGAAGGCCTATACCGGCACGCTAGAAAGCCATGGCGTCGATCATTTCCACGAACGCGCAACCGTGACTGGTCCGCATTCGGTGCAGCTTGCGAGCGGGCGGGAGATCACCGCGAAGTACATCCTCGTCGCGTCCGGCGCCTGGCCGGTGATGCCAGATATCGAGGGCAGCGAACACTGCATGACCTCGAACGAGATGTTCCACCTGCCTGAACTTCCCAGGCGCGTGCTGATCCAGGGCGCGGGTTACATCGCCATGGAGTTCGCCGGCATCTTCAATTCGCTCGGGAGCCAGGTCACGGTGGTCCACCGCAGCGACCAGATCCTGCGCGGTTACGACCAGAGCCTGCGCGATCGGTTGATGCAGGCGAGCATCGCCAAGGGCATC
>CAYPFE010000189.1:3458-6265 GCA_964409895.1 uncultured Novosphingobium sp. | reverse complement strand
TGGTGTCGACTGTGCGGATACGCCAAGATTCATGTCGTCCGCATGCAGTACCTCTCAAACACACTCCCCTCGCTTTTATACTACCCACGGTCGTACCCCGCAACGACCCAAAAAAAGATACGACCTCGATCTTTTTTTAGAACGTATTCGTGCGTCGACCGTTTTTTTCGTTTTATTTTTAGACCGTCGTCTCACATGCACACGGTCATTCCTCTCCTACCCGTCACACGTAGCATCTTGGACTCCGTCCTCCCCGCGCTCAGTTCTTTCTCACGACGGTCGAATCCCGAGCGGATCCTCCTCTCCGTGCACCGTCGTGTACCAAAGCGCGAGTGCCCACACCAGAGACACGGGGGAGCAAGGGTACTCCGGTCGATGCGGCGTCACGACGAAGCCTGCGAACGTCAGCATGCCAAAAAAAAGCGTCGACAAAACCACAGTGAATCTACTCACCTCCCCCCATCTCGACGATGCGATGGACGTAGGGACACTCGCCCTGCAGACGCCACGCGTTGAAGTCGCGCATACAGAAAAGCACGACGTGCTTGGACAGGAAATCAGGGTACCCGTTCGCCTCTAGCGCGTTGTGCATCAGCTTGAGCGCCATGGTCTCCTTGATCGCGAGCGCGTCGTTGCCCGTAGCGTCGGCTCGGAGCAGCTCCGCACAGTCCAGATGATACAGGGCTTGCTCTCGGCCGTCCTGTTTTTCAACGACACCCTGTCAGTCAGTTCCTCCTTTTTGGGGGGGGGTCACGTAAGACGCGTTCAAGCGTTCAAGCATTCAAGCGTTCAAGCGTTCAAGCGTTCAAGCGTTCAAGCATTCGAGCTAGATTCGAGAGTACACCTCGCTGCTGCGATTACGATCCAACAGTACTTCGCCACCGAACGCGGCGGTGACCCCGTTCTCGTCCGGGCGACTCCGTCGTCGGCGGTCCGCCTTCTGAAGCGCTTCGCGCAACCTCGGTCCGTCCCATGCACCCACCATCGAGACTAGCCAGTCCTTCATGCGGGACTCGGTGATGTCGTCGAACTGCGGGACGTTCTCCACGTCGCACAAGTGTCTAGCAGCCAGGACACTCAGTCACGTCAAGAGGGACGTGTCGACTCTTTTGGGTACAGACGCGGTGATTTTTCATGCAATTTCATGCAAGTTGCAAAAAAAGGAGACACGGCGACTTACTCTGTCCACTGCGCTTGGCGCGTGACGAGGCACTTGATACGGGCGACACAGCAGCCCCACTTCACACGGACTTGCTCGTAGGACTCGAGCGAAGCGCGGGAGTAGACGTGTTCGGTGAGGATCTCGGCCATTCGGTGCTGTAGGCAGCGAGTCCACCGAGCGACGTCCCGGGTCGCCCAGTCGAAATCGCGACGGTTGTGCCAGAAGGCTGCCGTGGCAACGTCGACTTCGCGCGGAGTCCAATCGCACACGGGACGGTCCAGCACCGTACAGGGGGCGCGACACGGCTCCGTGTACCCAATCGGCGGGGCGAACGTGCCGATCACGCGGTCACACAAACAGACGCACATGAAGAGCGCGACGTCCACGGTGATCCCGTTGCTGGTATCGAGAGATACGGCGGAGAACTCGGCGTGCCTTGCGACGCGCAGATCCTCGCACGCCGTTCGTGCTACTCGCAGGACGTCGAGGCCGTTCCAGTCGAACGGAGGTCTCCACCCTCTCGGGATCAGCTCGATCTCGATCGCACGCACGAGAGCGTGGCACCGCCGCAGCGTCTCTGACACGCTCGTCGCGTCGGAAGTTGCGGAGAGGTAGTCGCCGAGGTCGCGCGCCGCACTCACGACGTCTACGACGGTCGCCATTTTTTAAGGGGAACATACGGAGATCAGCTAGGTTTTTTAATGTGTGCAATCGTCTCGACCGTCTACGAAAGACAAAAGACTAACACTGAGAAACCTCGTTGCCTGTACTAAGATCGGGACGTAAAACTCACTTATGCGCCCTCTTACTAGGGTCCACCGAAGTGTTGGCATCGTCACGTTTCCGCTTTGCAATCTGTCTGACAGCGAAACGTCAGACAGATTCGTTCTCCTTTAATATCACCCTTGCGGATGCTATGTTCAAACTCTTCCTGGGCACCCGGCCACATCACCAGCACATCTTCCCCCTCCAGAAGAAGATGACTTGACTCGCGTCTTTTTTGACCTTCGGGAGTTTCTTTGGGCCGGATCTTGAAGACTGCGGACGCCCCTAGCGAAATGCTTACTATAGGCAACACTTTCCCGTCTGGTCCCCGCACAAGACAGTCTTCATCGTCCGCGTGCCACCCAATTGCGCCTTTCTCGTCGTACCACTGTATTAATACGACGTTGAAGCCGTCGAAGCCGGGGTCAGGTTGTCCCGAAGCGACCACCACGGCCTCCGCCTCCTCTTTGAGACTCGTTATAAACTCCACGAGTTCTTCGGGGACGGGCTCGGATGTATGAGTAGATCCGCCGAATTGATAGCGAACGGCTAGCCCCGAGAGAAGAAGGAAAGAAGTTTTGCGTGGGATTTCATTCCCAAACAACTTCGGTGGCTGGCGAAATATGCCAGATGCAATTAGCGCCCGGAACCCTTCATGGAGATCTTTGGCCGGGAGACCTGTTTTTGTCTTATAAAAAAACTCGGCGATGTCTTTGGGTACTTCCTTGGGGACTTGCTTTTGTCTCTTTTTTGGTGCTTTCTGGGGGACTTCATTTTGTCTCTTTTTTGGTGCTTTCTGGGATACTTCCTTGAGTACTTCCTTGGGTACTTCCTTGGGTACTTCCTTGGGTACTTCCTTGGGTACTTCCTTGGGTACTTC
>CAYPFE010000189.1:1782-3358 GCA_964409895.1 uncultured Novosphingobium sp. | reverse complement strand
CTTGGGTACTCCGTTAGGGAGCCCGTGTCCCGCAGGAATATTCGAGCGACTCGACGACTGCATGTGCCCTAGCTCTGGACACTCGTCGGAGATGTCATACCACTGCGAGTTGTTCGCGTGCATGCTGCCCTTTTATACCGATCCTTCGTCTAAATTTATACACGTAGTTATTCTAAAAATACATCTATTAAACCCTGTAGTCGCCCTTAGCAAGATCAGAACGTACGATTCATACGATTCATACGATTCATACGATTCATACGATTCATACGATTCATACGATCCACTCACGTGCCCTCTTTCTACGCCTCGCTCGGCGTGCTCGCTGAGGTTCCAACGTCTCACTCATGAGATTCTGGCGAGAGCTGGTCAATTCCGAGTCCCCTCCGCACCGACGCGATCTCGAGACCGCGCGATCTCGAGGGGCAGCACTGCGTGTGCCACTCGGTACAGTAGATGCGCGCGACATCCGAGACAGTCGGACTCGTAGACGTCGTAGCCACAGACGAGGGCGGCGGCGTCCTCCACTGTGTATATCTGAGCGGCAGCTGCTCCTCCGTTTTCCCCGTTTTCTCCGTTTTCTCCGTTTTCCCTGTTTTCCTCGTTCTCTTTCATATGGTCGTAGAGGTCGGTTCGGTTGCGGCAGTCCACGTCCTCGTTGAACGTGATTTTCTCCGCGTCCGACTGGAGCAAGCCCCGCAGACTGTAGGGGAACCCCGAGAGCCACAGCGTCGCCACGCCGTCGCTCACGGCTATGCTGGTGATCCCTTCGCGATCGCGCGTAGTGCAGATCGCCAGACGATCGCGCCGACGCAGAGAAGCGATGTCCTCGAGGGCAGTGCGACTGCGCACGACCGACTCCACCCTGTGCCCGCACACGGACTGCATGTCTTTGCGTGGTTTTCGGCGTCATCTCTTTGCGAAGTTTTTTCGCATGGAGGCTTACGTAGAGGTACCCGACTTCTAGTCCGTCGAGGGCGGTAGAGCATGCGTCTGATGCACGACAGTCAGCAGTTTTTCTAATTTGTTTCCAGTGTAAGGGGTAGTTTGAATACGTTGCAGGTTGACGGTTTTGAGTTTCTCGGTGTGCGTAATCGCCAGGTGCTTTTTCTTGAGATCAGCCGGGAGTGTGAGGGTCGCGAGTTCAACGTTCCAGGATATGTCGAGTTTCTCGCTCTCGAGACCAACCGGGAGAGTGAGGCTCGTGAGGCTGTCATTGTACTCGATACTCAGTTTCCGAGAGGCGCTGGGGAAATGAGGGCTTGAGTTTGGCATTTTCCTCAATACACATGGTCCCGTCTAAATCCAGATTAGTGGGGAAAGCGAGGCGCGTAAGCTTGCCAGCGATCTTTACCCCCGTACGGTTTATTCGTGTTTATTTTTTCAAATCAAAATCGAATACTACTAGATAAGCCAGTTATGCTGCTAGGATGCTGCGTCCACCGACGGCCGCGTTCGACTCGGAACCGAGGAATCCGCCTCATCCCATATACGAAGCTATGCCGTCTACGTACAGCACCGCGGGCGCATATTGAACCTCATACACGCAGCGCACGACGGTCTCATTCTTGCCGTG
>CAYPFE010000189.1:0-1772 GCA_964409895.1 uncultured Novosphingobium sp. | reverse complement strand
GTCGTGACAAGAGCCTCCTTCATTTTCATCGCGAACTTCTTGTTAACGGCAGCCAGAGTGCGCAGTTTCTCTCCTTGCAAATAGGGAATAGAATGAAGAAAGAGGCAGTCTATCATCCCGTCGTCTAGCTTCTGTGGATCGAGGTTCTTTCTTTCGCTCCTTCGTTTCCGGGTCGGCTGTGTTCCCTCGTCCTCGGCCGAATTGCGTCGCTTTGGCATGTTTATTCGAGACACAACCGCGGGTGTTCCCTTCCTTTATACCGCCTCGTATGTCTAAAAATACACACGTCGTCGGGAGTCTAAAAATACGACTTTCATAAGTTCTAAAAAAACTCGTGTCGCGGTTTCCCCCTCCAAAAAAACGTGCCTGCTGCGACTTTCTAGAAAATACGGAGTTCTGGGAATTCCTCGCACCGGACGTCTGATCCGTCACAGCCAGCGCCTCTCGGGCCCGGGTAGGCTACTCAGACACATGTGCGGGGACATGTCATGATCCCACGTATAATCCTCGAACACTCCGATCACGAGCTCCAGGGCGTCGTCTCCAGACAGACGAGTTCCGTCCTCGTACACGGAACGAACAGACGATCCGTGCGACTCGGTAACGGAGTTCGTCCAGTTGCCAGGATTGAGATCGTGAATGAGCCGGACGTACGTCTCCATCCGATGAAACTCCGCCGAGGTGGCCAGTAGGACGTATCGCATCGCGGTCACGATCACGTCCGATCGTTCCGGATCGCGTGCCTCCAGATCAAGGACGTCTGACGCTCCCGGAATCGTGCGCCTCTGCTCTGTATCCTCTGTATCCTCTGTAGCCTCTGTAGCCTCTGTAGCCTCTGTAGCCTCTGTAGCCTCTGTAGCCTCTGTAGCCTTTGTATCCTCTGTAGCCTTTGTATCCTTTGTATCCTTTGTATCCGTCTCGGAGTAAGGGGGCGGATCCACGGCGACTACTTGGACGCCCCGAGCGGATCTGCCTCGACGATAGTCCTCTCTGTACTGAATCTCGGCGGGGCGTTCCCTCAGCACGCCCGAGGTCGCCGGAACGTACGTGATCGACTCCCGCGTGAAGTGGAGCGCGAGTACCTCTCCCATCTCCTGGAACGGAACGGAGGGGATGGGGTCCCAGCGAACCGTGTTGCGGGTAGTGCGGACGTGTGCGTGGAAAGCGCGCGCGAACTCGTCGACCGCGTGCACGAAATCCCGCATGGGGTGCTCGCCGCGCTTGCGGTACATCAAAAAACGGGGCGCACCGAACGTGATGGCCCAGACACGTACGCCCTTCCAACTCGGCGCGTCGTCGGACACTTGCGGCGCCACGTAGTTCCAGTACAGGGCGAGCGAGAACAGGGACGCGACTGCTCCGCCGAGCGAGTGTCCGACCACACATATGCGCGTGTCGCAGTCGAAGCGCAGATTCTCGTCGATCCTGATCTTTTCGAACTCCTCTTTGATGGAGAAGGTCCGATCGTAAAAACCCTGGTGTACTTGTAGATTGCTGGCACCATCGGGAGCTTCCTCCCTCCATATAGACACTCTTGAGCTCCCCGAACCCGTCTCGAAGTACCCTTCGAGGTCGACGGGGTTGGCAGTGATGTCCGCGGTGAAGTCGCTCGCCGACTCCGTTCCCCGAATCACCACGAAGACGTTTCGGAGCGTCGCGTGACCGTCGACTTCGTGTACCCTGTAGAACATCTCGAACTCCGTCTCGTACTCGTCGTCGGTCGCGGACTTGTAGTACCGCCAGTCCCCGCTACGTGGAGGCGAGCGCGCCTC
>CAYPFE010000188.1:0-6278 GCA_964409895.1 uncultured Novosphingobium sp. | reverse complement strand
AGGCTTCGGGCTCGAGCTGCTCGAAGGCGAGCAGCTGCATCTCGCGCATATATTCGTACATGCCCACGCGTTCGGCCAGCGGAGCGTAGATATCCATGGTCTCATGTGCGATGCGCTGGCGCTTTTCCGGGCTTTTGATGAAGTGCAGCGTGCGCATGTTGTGCAGCCGGTCGGCGAGCTTGACCAGCAACACGCGGATGTCCTCGCTCATCGCCAGGAAGAACTTTCGCAGGTTTTCCGCCGCGCGCTCGTTCTCGGTCATCGCCTCGATCTTTGAGAGCTTGGTCACGCCATCTACGAGGCGCGCTACCTCGGGCCCGAAATGGGTTTCGACCTCCTCAATCGTCGCCAGCGTATCCTCGACGGTGTCGTGGAGCAACGCGGTGACGATGGTCTCCTGGTCGAGCTTGAGCTCGGTCATGAGTCCTGCGACTTCGATCGGATGGCTGAAATAGGGGTCGCCCGACGCGCGCTTCTGGGTGCCGTGCTTCTGGACGGTATAGACATAGGCGCGGTTGAGGATCGCCTCATCCGCGTCCGGGTCATACGCCGTGACCCGCTCAACCAGTTCATACTGCCGCAGCATAACGTCCGATCATGTCAGGATTTTCGCGCGATGGGCAAGGGGGAAGTGGCGAATGCAGCGGATCGGCAGGCGAAACAGGTCAGCCCGCCTGCAGCACTGCCTCTGACAACAGCCGTTCGATGTCCGCCTCTCCGAAGCCTGCCTCCGCCAGCACGTCCCGGCTGTGTTCGCCGAGCTGTGGCGGCGCGCGGTCGAAGGCGAGTTTCTGACCCTCGAAATGCCACAGCGCACCGGGGTGTTCGACCTTGCCATATTTGCCATGCTCGATCGCGACCGACAGGCCAAGCCTGCGGTTCGCCGGGTTGTCGAGGAAGGCATCCATCTGATTGGTTCGCGCCGGCACAGCCATGGCACCCGCCTGGCGCGCCAGTGCGATGGCGTCCTCGCAAGTCATGCCGGCGAAGGCGGCCTCCAGTTCGAGCGGCCCGGCGACGCCCAGTTGCGCCGTGATCTTCTGTAGTGCTGTCTCGTCCGCAACCAGCGCCAGCCAGCCGTCTGCCGCCTGGTAAATCCGGTCGCCGGGCCCCACGCCCATCTGCATCGCGTCGAGCCTTGCATAGGGCGCCAGCTTTCCTTCCGCGGTCAGATGAGTCTCGCTGCTGGTCAACAGCGAGGCGCCGAGCAGCGACGAGGCGACGAACTGACCCTTGCCGGTCCGTTCGCGCTCGATCAGCGCCAGCATGATGCCATAGAGTGAGGACATCGCCGCCTGGTGGTCCATCATCCCGAAGCGGTGCCACATCGGCATGTTGCCCTCGCCCGCACCTTCGTATTCCCAGCCCGAGGACGACTGGAACAGCTGGTCGTAGCCCGGCCAGTCCTTGCGCGGACCGACGGGACCGTAGGAGCTGACATGGCAGAAGATCAGCCGGGGGTTGATCGCGCTCAGGCTGTCGTAGTCGATGCCAAGCTTGCGGGCGGCGGGCATGCGCTGGTTGTGGTGGACGATGTCGGCGCTCTCGACCAGCCGCCGCACCACGTCCTTCGCCTCGGGATGCTTGAGGTCGAGCGCGAGCGAGCGTTTGTTGCGCTGGCAGCCGAAGAACGACCATTCCGCCGCCCCGCGCATCGGATCGCCCTTGTGCGCCTCGATCTTGATGACATCGGCACCGAGATCGCCGAGCAATGCGGGCGCGAGCGGTCCGGCAAGAAAACTGCCGAAATCGAGCACGCGCAGGCCTTCGAGCGGGCGCGTGGGCGTATGCGCTGCGGCGCCTGCGGGCGTGGCTCGCCGCGTCCATTCGGCGAGGATCGCTTCGCGGTCCGCATCAAGGCGGGGAGCAGAAACGGGCTTGCGCGGCGGCGGGCTCGTCACGAATGGCATGCCGGGCTGTTTGGTCTTGCCGTGTTCGGCATCCTCCACCTCGATCACATAGCCGTTGGCGTGGCACTGCTCGTCGAAATAGAGTTCGCCCATCCGCAGCGCGGGCTGAACGGCGACGTCGTTCCCCCAGAGCTCCTCCAGCCAGACCGCGCTCGGCTGCGTCCTGAAGGCGGCCTTGAAGCAGCCCCAGTCCGGCAGGAGCGGGTTGGGATCGGCCTTGTTGGCGGCTTCGCGCTCCTCCGGTGTCATGGCTCCGACCGTTTCGGCGAGCAGGGGCGATTTGCGGACATCGCCGATGAAATGGAGCCAGATGCCGTCGCTGCATTCCACCAGCGTGGCGTTGGTGGCATCTTTCGGCATGCCAAAGGCCAGAACGGGCGAGGGCTTTTCGACTCTGCGCCACAGCATCAGCACCGGAACCAGCGCGCCTTGCAGCAGGCTGGTACTGACCCCGCCCGGCTTGCCGCCGCGCTTCAGGGTGTAGAGCCGCGTCGCGATGCCGATCGCGGCCAGCCAGACCGCGCCCCATGAGCCAAGTGGGAAGCGCAGGTAGACCGGGCCGTCGTCGCGGCAGACCGGCGCCTGCTCGTCCATGATCCCGGAGGCCGCCAGCACCAGCGTATCCTGCGTGGGTGTGTCTTCCTCCTCGTGCCCGGCCGGAAATCCGGTGACGGGAGCGACGACAAGATCGGGTGCGAGGCTTTTGAGGCTCTCTTCGTCGATCCCGCGTTTGCGCGCCTCCCCGGGCGTGAAATCGTGGACCAGCACGTCGGCGGCCTTGAGCAGCTGTTCGAAGGCGGCGCGGTCGGCCCCGAAGGCATCCAGCGCGATGCTGCGTTTGGAGCGGTTCCACACGGTGAAGGGCGGGGTGCCCCTGAGCCGCGTACCTTCACGCGGTTCCACCTTGACCACGTCCGCGCCGCTCTCAGCCAGTATCAGTGCCGCGACCGATGCGGCCAGACCTTCTGCAAGGTCGATCACGCGCACGCCATCCAGAATGCATTCAGCCATCGCCATTCTCCCCAAGGAGGATGAGGCTATCACCTAACCAGGACAGACTCTAGAACGCGCGATCGTGGACCAGGACTTTCAGAGTCAGGAACAGGATCTTGATATCCCTGAACAGCGACCAGCCTTCGAGATATTCCAGATCGGAACGCAGCCGGTGGATCAGGTCTGACTCCCGGTCGGTTGCGCCGCAATAGCCGCGTACTTGTGCAAGCCCGCTCAATCCGGGCTTGAGGCTGTGCCGGTGCCAGTAGCGCAAATCGACTTCCCAAAAGAGTTTGTCCCCGGCCTGCGATCCGATTGCGTGAGGCCGTGGGCCGACCAGGCTCATGTCGCCTGCCAGGACATTGAACAGCTGCGGCAGTTCGTCGATGCTGGTGCGGCGGATGAATCGGCCGACACGGGTGATCCGCGCGTCCTGCCGGCCAGTCGAAACCATGCCGTCCGGGTCCGACTGTGACTGGGACATGCTGCGAAACTTGTACATGCCAAAGAACCGGTTGCCGAGACCCATCCGGCGCTGAACGAATATCACCGGCCCGCCATCCTCAAGCCTGATGGCAAGCACCACGGCAAGCAGCAGCGGGGAGAGGATGATCACCGCGGCGCCCGCCAGCGCCAGATCGAACAGCCGTTTGGTCGCCCTTGCCCTCATGCCCAGTGGACCGGACGACACGAGCAGCAGCCCGTGATCGCCAATTACCCTGGCGCCGTGCGCTCCGAGCAGGACGACCTGGTCGTCGAGAACTTCGCCAGCAATATTCGCGCCTTTCAGGATCGTCGACCAGGCCTGCCTCCTCTCGGGCGGACAGCTGACGACGTCCCGATCGATATTGCGCAACACCAACCCCAACCGGTCGAGCGAATGCGGCTTGTCGAGATCGGGCGCGAGATGCAGTTCCTGCGCATTCACCCTGATGGCATTGGGCAAGTCGATCTTAGGCCCGCCGTCGTCGATCACCAGTTCGTTCACGACATTTGCGCCACAGCGCCAGGCGATGAAGCTGCGCATTTGCAGGCGTGCCCACACCAGCGCGACCATCGCGGCCACGGCACCGCCAGCCAAGACGACGCGCGAGAATTCGGCGCTCAGCTTGGCGAGGAACACCACGAGGACGATGATTCCCGAGGTGATGAAGAGCGCTATTTCCGCCCTTCGGATGCCGTACCAGGCATTTTGCAGGGAGCCCGTCGAATAGGCGTTGTTGTAGAGAGCAATCGTCAGAAAGATCGGCAGGGCAAGCGAGTTCTGCGCAATCAAGATCTCGGTGCCAAGGGCTCCCAGATAGAGATAACCCACGGCCCAGAAAGCCGCGACAATCGCTGCGATGTCGGTAAGGACGAGGGTAAGGTAGCATTGCAGGCGCCGCCGCTCGAGCGATGGTGCAAGCAAGAGTTCGTTTGCGTCATGATTGCTGGCGGAAATGGCCGTGATCGGCGCGTTCATTGACTGTTGGCTCCCTTGCGTTAAGCCCGCCGGACCAGCCTGACGTCAAGCGGGCCCTGCTCAAATGGCCGCAAGATTGCTCGCGACCGCCTGCTTCGCCCATCTCCGGGAACCTACCTAGTCGATATGACGCAGTCAGGAAAGGATGTTTCCGTTCTTGCCTTCGAATCCGCACAGTTATGCGGATCTTCGGGCTGCCGCCGCGATCTGTGCCAGGCCATGCGCCATCAGCAGCTCTGCATCCTGGCTGTTGGCAAGCAGCGACTGGTGCAGCGAGACCAGCTTGTCGACGAGGCGATTGAGCCGCCGGCCGCGCCATCGCCGCAGCTGTGCTTCCAGCGGCTTCTTGTCCTGCCAGCGGATCCGGCGGGCCGATGCCTCGGCCTCGATCAGCGCCGTAACGTCGGCACGCGGCCCAAGGTGCGCGGACAGCGCGGAGAGCTGTGCGGCGCGGCGTTCGAAGGCGAGCAGCAGCCCGACCGGATTGAGCCCGAGTTCGCGCATCCGCTTCAGTTCGGCCGGGACCCGTTCGGTTCTTCCGCCCAGCACCGATTCAACAATCGGCGCAAAGCCGTCGTCCTCGGTCGAGGCGCCGATGGCTTCGAGGTCCGAAGCCTGCGCGGTGCGAGGGTTTTCGGGGCTCGCGTCGAGATAGAGCGCCAGCTTTTCCACCTCGGACCTGGCAAGGCGCGTGTCGAGCCCGGTCGCCAGCGCGATCCGTTCGGCGACCGCGGTGTCGATCCGCAGCCCCGCTCCGTCCGCCATGGTCCGCACGGCGCCCGCCACCGTGCGCAAGTCGGGCGGGTAGAACATCGCGACGAGCGCGTCCGGCCGGTTCGCAAGCAGCTTGGCGGTCCGCGACTTGTCGGTCGCGCCGGTTGCAACGATCAGGACCGGGCAAGTCTCCACATCGCTGCCGAGCAGGCCGGCGACGGCATCATGCGCCTCGTCGCCTTGCGCGCGGACAAGGATGTGGCGGCTGTCACCGAACAGCGAGTTGGAGCGCGCCTCGTCGCCCAGCCTGACCGGGTCCTTCCTGAGCTCGGAGCCCACCAGCTCGACGCGTTCTCCCGGGTTGTCCAACAATCCATGGATCAGCATGGCGGCGTCGTGCGCGCCGGATTCGTCGGGTCCGCAGAAGAAGAATGTCCTGGCTTCCCTGGCCGCGCGCGGCGCGGTGCGGGCGAAGTCCTTCTGGTTGGCCTTCACCGGCCTTCGGGTCCGGAGCCGCGCAATTCCAGCGCGAGCCTCGTGACGATGCGGTCGGCAACGTCTTTCGCCAGGTTTTCCAGCGCGGTCTGTTCGGCCGCAATCGTCGCATATTCGGAGCTCACCACGTCGATGCCGGCGTCGGACCCGGCCGATCCGTCATAGACGATCTCGCCGCTGCCGAGTTCGACAAGCTGGTAGCGCGCCCGCAGCGTCCTGCGTTCGCGGCTGATCGTGTCGTCGGACAGCACGGCGAAGCCATCGAGCTGATCGTCGAGCCGGACATCGAGGCGGTAGCGCGTGCCCGAGCTGCCGCCGTTTCCGCCAAGCCTGTCGGTGAGCGCATTGCGCACCAGCCAGCCCGCGCGCCCCTCTATCGGCGCGACATCGACGCCGGCGAGGCCTTGCGCCACAGCACCGCTACCGCCGCCCGCATACATCGGCTGGAGCCCGCATCCAGAGAGGGCCAGCAGCAAGCCAAGGCACAGCGCGCGTGTCATGCGACGATATTAACGAGCCTGTCGGGCACGACAATCACCTTGCGCACCGGCGCGCCGTCGATCGAGCGCTGGACCTTCTCGCTGGCGAGCGCCAGCGCCTCGAGTTCTTCGTTCGGCAGGCCCTTGGCGACGCTGATCGTATCGCGCAGCTTGCCCTTGACCTGGATGGCGATGGTCACCTCGTCGTCGACCAGCAGCGCGGGA
>CAYPFE010000187.1:0-6314 GCA_964409895.1 uncultured Novosphingobium sp. | reverse complement strand
CACACCTACACCCCTCCAGTTTGCGCGGGGGAAGGACCGCGGCGCGCGCGGTGCATTACCCGCCGCTCGGCATCCGCAGCTTCGGTCCGGTGCGCAACTGGTACCCGGCCGAAGGCGACACCATCGATCCGCTGTGCTTCGTGATGATCGAGACTGCCGAAGCGATGGTAAACCTCGACGCCATCGCCTCTGTCGAAGGCGTCCACGGGTTGTTCGTCGGGCCGGTCGATCTCGGCCTGTCTTCGGGCTGGGGACTGACATTCGAGATGTCGGAGAATGTCTTCGCCGCGGTGGACCAGGTGGTGGAGGCCTGCGAAAAACACGGCCTCATTCCCGGCTGCGCGGCGCTGAGTCCGACCAATGCCAGGGAACTGGTCGAGCGCGGGATGAAATTCGTGCCGGTCGGCAGCGATGTGGCGTTCATCCGCCAAGGAGCTGGCGAAGTGGCCGCGCTGGCAAAGGAGCTTGGCCGAGGGTAGCGCGAGCTGGCGAATTCGCGTGATCAGGTCAAATCTGCACTGATGGCTTGCCGCTGCAATGCTGTCATTCCGGACGCGACGCCATTGCGGTCGTTCGCTTCCATTAACTTCGCCGGCTATCGGCAACTTCAGAATTTGGGCAGAATCTTGCCTGTTTCCTTGCGGTAGTTGCGATATGCGTCACCATGTTCCGCTATCAAATCACGCTCCTCAAACCAGAGTCCAATGAATATGTAGGCGGTAAAGCCCACGCTCAGGATAAGTTGAGTCATGGTCATCGAGGGCGTGACCCAAACTCCGATCAACACGCCCGTCTGGATAGGGTGACGGATGTAGCTGTACATTGCGCGTTTGACGAAGGGCAGCGGTGGGTTGGGCTGCTCCCTGAAATTCAGGAAGACTTGCCGAAGCCCGAACAGATCGAAATGGTTGATGGCAAATGTCGACGCCAACAGGAATGCCCATCCGAAAGCGAATATCGCCCAAATGACAGTGGCAAGTGCTCCCGGTTCGACAAACCAGACTTGTCCAGGGACTGTCATCCAAAAGCCTGTCAGAAGAATGCTGGTGATCCCGGAAACCAGCACATATGTGGCTCGCTCGGCGGCGACGGGGATGAGCTTTGTGATTGCCGATTTGAAGCCTGGCCGAGCCATGCCCGAATGGACTATGCCCCATGCTGCGACAAGGAGCGCATTCCAGACAATAGGTTGTCCGGAGAAGCCGCCATTGCCCCAAAGATAGCCGAACGGCAAAAGGTGGGCCAGCGACGCGATGATTGCGACTAATCCAGCCACGCCGACAAAATAGCAGACGATTGCATAAATCAGCACGATTAATCTGATCATTTCAATGCCTCCCCCAATTCTCCTGGGCCATTCATACCACCGCTTGCACCACTTTCCCAACCGTGGCGGATGCTTCCGAGGGGTTTGAGGCTCCAGTAACAAGAGGGTTGTCGAGTAACCCATTGCCACGAATATCGAACTTCCGCTCCCCACCCCATTCACGTCGTTCAGCCTTCCAATTCAATCGCTGCAAAGCTGTCGCTTGATTGTCTATCCTTGGACGTTCAGCAAACACAGCCCGTTGTTGAGCACCACCTTGTCCCGCTCCGGCGCGCGGCAGCGGAAGGAGACGGTTTCACCGTCGAGCCAGATATCGGTGAGGATCCTTTCGCCGGGAAACACCGGGGCTGAAAAGCGTACGTCGAACTGGCGGATGCGGGCGACGTCGTAGTCGCAGACGCTGGCGAGCAACGCGCGGCAGGCAATGCCGTAGCTGCACATGCCGTGGAGGATCGGACGCGGGAAGCCCGCCCTGGCGGCGAAACCGGGATCGATATGCAGGTGCGTGCGGTCACCCGTCAGACGATAGAGCGCGGCCTGATCCTCGCGGGTCCGGGTTTCGTGCACCAGGTCTGGCTCACGGGTCGGCAGGACGTGCGGCTCCTTGCTTTGCTCGCGCGTGCCGCCGAAGCCGCCGTTACGCCGGGCGAAGATCACGCTTTCGGTGGTGTAGAGCGGTTCACCGCCCGCCAGCCAGCATTCGGTGGTGGTGATGAGCAACGCGCCCTTTTCCGGCCCCTTGTCGACGATCTCGGACACCCAGGTAGACCCGGTGACCTCTGCGGCTGCCGGCAGCGGCCGATGCACCGTGTGGCGTTGCTCGCCATGGACGACGCCGGTCCAGTCGATGCCGACATCGTCGTAGAGACTGCCCCCGCCATGCGCGATGATGATCCCGCCGGTTGGCACAACGCGGAGTTCCGGCTCTTCGAAGACGAACGGCAATTCCTTCTCGTCGAGCGGATCGCGGCCCATGCCGATCGCGATATTGTAGAGCAGCGCGTCCTTATCGGTGTAGGACGAAGTCCAGCCGTCGTTGCGGCGTGCTGCCAGCGTTTCGTGATCGAGTGCCATCCCTCAGCCTTCCTGCTTCCCCCAATAGCGCTCCTTAAGCACGCCCTTGGCGAGTTTTCCAGTGGGAAGGCGAGGCAGTTCCTCGACGAAATCGACCGAACGGGGAGTCAGTTGCCTGCCCAGTTTTTCCGTGACGAAGGCAAGTATTTCCTGCGCCAGCGCGTCGGACGGCGCGACGTCGGGCGCCGGCTGGACAACCGCCTTCACTTCCTCCCCCAGGTCCTCGTTGGGCACGCCGATCACGGCGACGTCCGTCAACTTCGGAAACATCGCCAGCGCGTCCTCGATCTGCTGCGGGTAGATGTTGACCCCACCCGAGATGATCATGAAGGCCTTGCGGTCAGTGAGGAACAGAAAGCCCCCCTCGTCAACATAGCCAATATCTCCGATGGTGCGCCATTCGGGATGTGCCGGGTGGGTCGAACCGAGCGTCTTCTCGTCATCCTTGTGGTAGAAAAAGTCGCGTCCGGTGGGCGATTCGCCATAGATCAGGCCCGCCTCGCCCGGCCCCAGCTCGCGGCCTTCATCGTCGCAGATATGCAGCGGCGCACCGACGGATCGCCCGACCGAGCCTGGATGCTTCAGCCAGTCCGCGCTGGAAATCATCGTCATGCCCGCTCCTTCGGTGGACGAATAATATTCCTCGATTATAGGGCCCCACCAGTCGATCATCTGGCGCTTGACCTCGACCGGGCAGGGAGCCGCGGCATGGATCGCATAGCGGTGGCTCGACAGGTCGTATCGGCTGCGGATTTCCGGATCGAGCTTCAGCATGCGGATGAACATTGTCGGCACCCACTGACTGTGGGTCACCTTGTACTTCTCGATGGCCTGCAGCGCCTGCTCGGGATCGAAGCGGTCCATGAACACGACCGTGCCGCCCTGCTGGACGGCCGTTGCGGTCCAGCCCATCGGCGCTGCGTGATACAGCGGCGCGGGCGAGAGATAGACGGTTCCCATATCCAGCCCGTACATCGTGGCGAGGCCGTGGAACTGGGGATTGCCTTGCTCGATGGCGATGTCCGGCAGGTCGCGCTTGATGCCCTTGGGCCGCCCGGTGGTGCCAGAGGAATAGAGCATCATCGAGCCCATCGACTGGTCCGCAACCGGGGTTTCCGGCTTGCCGGCAATGGCCGCTTCGAAGTCCTCGAAACCCTCTATCGTCCCGCCCACCGCGAGCTTGAGCGAACAGCGCGGCGACTGCCTGCCAAGCTCCGCCGACTGCTCCAGCGCGGCAGACGCAATCAGCACCCCGGCGTCGCAATTGTCGACGATATAGGCCGCTTCTTGGGCCGGCAGGTGGAAGTTGATCGCCGTCAGATAGAGCCCAGATCGCATGCAGGCCCAGAAGATCACGAAATTGGCCAGCCCGTTTTCGAGATAATAGGCGACGTGATCGCCGCGCGTCAGCCCGTGATCGCGCAGCACATGCGCCAGCTGGTTCGCGCGCGCGTCGAGCTCCGCATAGGTGAGGCTTTCGCCGGTGGATGCGCGGATGACCGCAGGCTTGTCCGGCTGCACCGCCGCGTGGATTCCTGGATGCACTTCCTGCCCTGCTTTCGATCCGCAAATTTACCTCAGCGAGGCCTAGCATGGCGCTTGGATTAATGCGACACATGAGAGGCATTCTGAGAGGAGCAGCCTATGAGCGATGGACAGGAACCCGGCATCATCCCCCTTCTGCGCGAGGGACTGGAAGAAACCGTCGCCCTGCTCAAGGACACCTGGCGTCCGGACGATCCCGCATACCGCGCCGATTTCTACCGCCAGGCGATGATGAACCTGTCCTACGCCTATTTCGCCTTCTTCCACGCCGATGCCGAGCATCCGGACTGGGCGCCCTTGTGGAACCCCGTCTATACCGACCAGCCCAACCCCGACGACATCTACCTCTATTCGCCGATCCGGGGCGACCTGAACTATCGTATCTCCGGCAACCGCGGCACCTGTGCGATGGTCACATTCACCACCCAGCACGGCTGGATCGGCCTCAACGAATATGAGGAAATGAGCGGCAACAGTGATTTCGACGACCGCGACCTCGTCACCGATGCAAACGGCGATTTCGAGCTGATCATGAGCGCGCAAGAACCCGCGGGCGACGTCGCCAACTGGGCGCAGATCGCCCCCGACGCCACCGCGCTGGTGGTGCGTTTCCGCATGGTCGATTGGGAGAAGGAGCGCGACCCGCAGCTCTCTATCGAATGCCTCGACCCCGTCGGGCCCAAGCTGCGCCTGACGCCTGACGAGATCACCGCGCGCATTCGCGAGATGACGCTGCTGCCGCTGCGCTACAACAAGGCGTTCCTGCCGATGCAGAACGACGTCAAGGCCGAGGTCGGCGTCAACGCCTTCACCCACACCAAATATACCGCCGGGCTGCTGAAGCAGATCTACTGGCCCGCCGTGTTCGAACTGGAAGACGGCGAAGCGCTGATCGTCGAGACCGAGATGCCGGCAAGGCGGCATTACTGGAACATCCAGCTCAACGATCCCTATTTCAACGCCGTCGAATTTGTCTATCGCCTCGCCAGCATCAACGAGGCGACGGCGCGCTTCGACAGCGACGGCAAGTTCCGCGCGGTAATCGCGCTCGAAGATCCCGGCGTACCCAACTGGCTCGATCCGGCAGGCTTCAGGCAGGGCACGATCTACGGGCGCTGGTACGATTGCGATCCCAACCCGATGCCGGTGATCAAGCGGGTCAAGCTCGCCGAACTGCGCGAGCACCTCCCGGCCGATACGCCTGTCGTCACGCCGGAAGAACGCGCGGACCAGATCGCGCGCCGCGTGCGCGCCGCCCAGCGGCGGCGTCGGTGGTGAGCATGGGCTTGACTAACCCGCCGGGTCCGGCAGAGGCTGCAGGCCAACAAACCCTCGAGAGGAAGCTGAAATGAACGACACCCCGACAACCTCGCCCGACGGCACGGACATCACACTGGTCAACGAAAGCCACATCAAGGCCTATCAGGAAACCGATGGCGAGACCGGCCACATGTGGAACGGCGCCACTGCGCTACTTTTTACCCACACCGGCCGCAAGAGCGGGCAGAAGCGTACCACCGCGATCATCTACACCCAGGTCGGCGACCGCTATGCGATCATCGCCAGCATGGGCGGCGCGCCCAAGCACCCGGCCTGGTACCACAATGTCGTCGCCAACCCCGATGTCGATGTCCAGATCAAGGGTGACAAGTTCGCCGCCACCGCCCGCGTCGCCGACAGCGCGGAACGCGCGGAACTGTGGGCCGAAGCCATCAAGCAATGGCCCAACTTCGACGTCTACCAGTCAAGGACAGAGCGCGTGATCCCGGTGGTGGTGCTGGAGCGGAAATAGGGGCGGAGCCACGCTGATTTCTGGGCCACGCTATTGCGTGTTTCCGAAATGTGGGGAGACGGACTGATTTATGAAGCCCAGTATTTTAAAAGAAGTACTGCAATTCCGTAATATCGCAGTCCTAAATTTACTTCGACGATCATCGGACTTTTTTGACTGCCAACAATATGAATAATACCATGATTGATCATATCCGAAAAAAAGAAACTGGCATAAATTGCAATTATCGGATTAAGAAAAAATCGCTATCCAATTATCTGCAAATGAACAAAGCTGGTACTGGATGCGATTTACGGCATTTTCAGCATTACAAGCGTCGTTGATCGTATTTATCATATAATTTATAAAAAATTGATATAATATCGATTATATATTTACATCTATATCTTTTTTGCAACAATTATTTCAGATTTTTTTGGTTTATATATAGAAGAGGATCTTACATCATGTAGACAAATCCAAGCCTCCTCAGGCAAACTTCCGTAAGAGGATGGGGCTTGGTCACTGGGATGATAGAAGGATACCTAGGCTCAGGACCTATTAAATTGCTTGCATGAGGGATGATGGATTGATTCA
>CAYPFE010000186.1:0-6314 GCA_964409895.1 uncultured Novosphingobium sp. | reverse complement strand
GCATCGTCGGCAGTGTTGGCCGATGCGCCGGGAAACGTGTTGAGCGGGCCGGGATCGCAAACCCCTCCTGAGGTCATCCAACTGTGTTCAGGCCAGTCGCGCATCAGCCCGGAAACGAACTCGCCTGCCCAGCCCATCGCTTCGACCATGCGGTCGGCATCCGGCAAGGGACGCGGACTATCCATGCCGATGCGCTCGATGGTCAATTGAGTCGGCGTCTCTCCCCAAGCATCGAAGGCTTCGCGGATGAAGAGTTTGCGGCTTTCCGGCGTGGTAGGCAGCCAGTTTTCCGCCTGCCCCTCTCCTCCAATGTACAATTCGAAGTTGCCCTGGTCATCGGTCTCGATCTGGTCGCCGAGGATATTGCATTCGGGAATGTCGCCAAAGGGTTCGTGCAGCGAAGGGAAATCCGTACCGGGAATCTTCTCGGGCCTTGAGCCCTGCACGGTGAGATTGAACCAGCGCGCAGAACCCCGCTTGCCAGTGATTTTGTAAGCGTAGTCACCTGAAATCCAGGCCTGCCGATAGGTGAAGTCCGAAACGTCGCCCCCCAGCTTCATGGTTGGATGGGTGAAATAATGGATCATCGGGAAGGCTGGATCCCTGGTTTCCAGCGCCAGCGGATAGGCCTGTCCAAGGTTCTGCGAGAGAAAGCGGTAAGCATCGGCGCGCAGCAGCGGATTGGCCGGATTGGCTTCCTTGAAGACTTTGCTTCCGGCTTCTTTCAGGCTTTCGCAAAAGGCATTCCATGCTTCATGGAGTTTCGCGTCGGCTGGTCCGTCACCATAGGCCATGGTATCAAGCCCCCAGTCTTTCGAGCAGGTCCGAAAGGTATTCGGCGGCGCGCCGCGCCGCTTCACGCGCGCCCTCCTGTTCGATGCGCGGGCCGACCAGTTCGAGGTCGAAAACGCCCTTGTAGCCGCAATCGAGCAGGTCCGCGATCAACCTTTCGAGCGGGATCATGCCGTCCCCCGGCACCGCACGGCAAGGCGTGGTGCGGTCTCCCGCGATATAGTCGCTGACCTGGACCAGCCCGGTCAGCGGCATCGCGCGGGTAAATTTCTCTTTCAGCCGCGCTTCGAACCAGCAGGCATGCAGATCAATGCAAACGCCGATTCCGGCAAGCTCGGCCAGCCGGATCGTATCATCGAGCGTATGAGCAAGGTGGATGTCGACATTGAGGCTCGATGCCGTTTCGACCAGCAATTCAACGCCGTTATCCTTCGCGTGGTCGACGCAAGGAAGGACTAGCGATACGAAGCGCTGCGCAGCCGCTTCCCAATCGAGCGATCCGCGACCGCCGGAGACCAGATAGATTGCGCGCGACCCCAAGGAAACAGCCAGATCAATGGCGCGCATGAGTTTCTCGCTTTCCTCGGCGCCTGCCAATTCAAGATTGGATCCCATCGCAAGTGCATGATTGAGGACAGCCACATGCAGATTGCCACCAGCCATGGCCCCGAGGACGCCCTCGCTCTCATCCGATTGAAACAGCTTCGGCGTCACGAGGGTTGTGTGACGCAGCCCAATCTCACGGCAAAAGGTCACAAATCCAGCCGTAGTCTCATCGAGGAAACCGACCTGGTGGAGGCTGATTCGGGGATGCATGTCAGTCCCGCTTCTCGATTGGGACATCGAAGCGTTCGCGGAAGGACCTGAAGTGCTCGTTTAGCTCGTCGATGTCGTATCCGGCGTCGCGAAGCACCTTGGTCGAATAGTGGAATGTCCCGTGCCGGTCGGCACGGTTGCTGCGGAGGTAGTCGGCCATGGCACTTTCCTGTCTCTCGCCAAACGCTCGCCCAGCGAATCCGTAATAGCGCCGGATTGTGCCGATCGGGTCCGATACGAAATCGCGATAACGGACGTGGTGGATGCGCGGATCATCAGTCATCGGGTTCACCATGGTATTTGCGATGGACGTGCGCACGCGCTCCAACTGCATTTTTGCTTCGGCAACGAGGTCGATCTTCCCGACAATCCCCTCCATTATGTCTGACATCATCATGGTCGAAGAAGCCGCAACCATCACCGGATCACGGTGGAGCCAGACGAGACTCGCGTCCGGATAGGCGTCGAAGAATTCCTTCAGTCGTGTGGTGTGGAAGCCCTTGAGAACCCAGTACTTTTTTGGACTTTGATATTGGAAGGCCTGAAGCATGGCCTTGTGAATGCGATACTGGGCAACCGGATCGGTCGGCAAACCGAACGATACATTCTGCATCGGCACGCGCCACCACGCGGTCGGCGTCATCACCCGGAAATCGAAGGCCCAGGTCCGCTCGTCCTCGGGTAGGCCATCGCCGAGCATGTCATTGTACGGATGACAATGAAGCCACCTCCACATCTTGGCATTGATCTCACGCCATTCGTCGTCGGCCAATGCGATGCGCGGGTCATCGGGGCCGGTGGTTCCAGGCGGCGGCGACGGATGCATAACTTCCCAGAAGCGCAGCGCCCGTGCATCGGGATCGACCGACATCAGGGCATGCATCAGGGTCGTGCCGGAGCGAGGTTCTCCGGTCGCGAACATCGGCCTTTCGATCACTTCATCGGCAAGCGGATAGTCTTTGCGGTCCTGGAAAAATTTGACGCGGTCGGTCAGCAACCAGTTGATATTTTCGGCTGCCAGATAGAGCCCCTCGGGATCCAGTCCAATGGTGCTGAGGTGATCGACGATCGTTGCGAAACGCTCCGGAAATCCCGAATCGGCCCAGTCGGTCAGGCCGGTTTCGTCCTGCGCGCGCTTCAGCAGAACAGCGGGATCCAAAGTGATTTCCGCCGACCGCGCCACAATCAGACACCCTCGCACAGGCGCGCGATTTCATCCTCGGTCTCCCGGACTTTCTGCGCCGAGTTGGCTGAGAACCGCAAGCCGCCCATGCTGCCGTATTCCATCAGCTTGTAGACCTGCAGGCCCGCGTCAATCATTCCCTTGACCTTGATTGCGACCTGTTTGGGCGTGCCCACCGGGAAAATATCGCGGATCGCTTGCGTATCCAGTTCGTCGCAGAACCGGATCATCCGCTCGCGTGTCAGCACGGTCGGATTGAGGTCCTGAATGCCGCGCCAGTCCGGCCCCATCAGATGCTGGTGGCCGAATTGTCGCAAATCCTCGGCCGTCAGCATCAGGATGATCGATTTGACCATCGGCTGTTCGAGCATTTCCGCGATCTCGCCTTCGTCGCCGATCAGGCAGATTTGCGTCAGCGCTGGAGTGAATTGTGACATATCCCGGCCCGCCGCATCTCCGGCATCCAGGATAATCTCGAGTTTGGCTGCATAATCCTCCGGCGTGTAGGAGCCGGTCGGCCACCATCCGTCCGCCTCGCGACCCGTGATGCCGAGCATCCGCGGGCCTATCGCGCCGGTCCAGATTGGCGGGGCTTTGCCACCAAGCAGCTCGGTATCGAGACGCGCGTGCTCCAGCGTGTAAAATTGGCCTTCGAAATCAACCAGTCCATCACTGTGCCACAGCAGCTTGATGACCTTGAGCGCTTCCTCGAACCGGCTCACGGGTTTTGCAAAGTCAAAACCATAGGGAACGGTATTTTCGAGCTCGCCCGAGCCCAAACCAAGGATGAAGCGTCCTTTCGACAAGTGATCGATTGTCAGAGCCGTTTGCGCCAGCATCGCAGGATGACGGCGGACCGTATCGACAACGCACATTGCGACGGGGACCTGGCTGGTCAGGACCGCAGCGGCAGAAGCTATCGCCAAGCCATCAAGGTGACGGTGCGGACTGGGCGATGCCTTGGCGAGATCGGTGAATTCCGGCGTCCAGATCGAATCGGGCCAGAAACTGACATAGTGATCGGGTATCCAGAGTGAATCGTAGCGCCCGGAATCGTATTCGCTCACCATGTCCATGCCGAGCGGCAACGTGCTGCGCAGAAATGCCGCTGGTCTGGCCATGATCGGTTCTCCTGTTGTCCGTGACCGTGTTTGACGAGTCACTTAGGCCGCTCATGACGTTCTACGCGGCCACGACCTTGCAGATGAATTCTAACTCTTTAGCGAGACAATGAAATCGAGGAACGGCTCAATATCCTCGCGGCCCTTGCAGAAATCGCGCGCGAGGAACGAGACGATCGTAGCACCTGCCGCTTCATCCTGACGTACGCGCTCTCGGATCGTATCCTTGTCGAGTTCACCTTCCTGAGTGAGTGAAGGCCCCTGCCCCACATCGAAATCCAGCGCATCGGGATCGCGGCCATATTCCGCCGCCAGTCGCTTGATTTCAGCTACGGATGAAGCGAACTCCTTCCGGTCTGCCGGATTGAGCGCCCATCCGTCGGACAGCCGCGCCATACGATCGATATTGCGCGGGCTCGGCTTGATGCCGAACAGGAGCGGCAAACCCGCACCCTGCACCGGAAGCGGCAGAGAATAGAAATCCTCGAAATGGAAATGTCGCCCGCTCGCCTTGGCAGGTGGCTCGCTCCACAAGGCGCGCATGGCCGTGACCATGTCTTCAAGATCGCCGAAGCGACCCTCGAACACCATACCATCGGCAGCGAATTCCTCTTCTTGCCAGCCGACGCCGAGCCCCATGGTCACCCGCCCGTTAGAGATATTATCCAGCGTGGACAATTGCTTCGCGAGAAGAAGCGTCGGACGCAGCGGCGCGATAAGCACGAAAGTCGAAAGTCTGATCCGGCTCGTCAGTGCGGCGGCAGCAGAAAGGAAAGCGATCGGTTCGGGCCAGGGCTCTTCCAATGGGAATGGGAAAGCGTGAGTTTCGCGTCGCAACTGATGCGCGGAGCGCTGGAAACCGAGGTGATCACCGAGCGTCACATAGTCGACACCCACCCGATCCGCGGCGACGACGACATCGAGGACGTCCCTAATCGTTCCGCCAATCACCCCCTGAAGTCCGAGGATATTCACTCCAACCTTGATCGCCATGTGGCTCTCTCCCTGTCTGCCGCATTCGTGAATCGCGGTCACTGCCTCGGCCATAGCATGACAGCCGACAATTCCATGGTATGATTGAATCACGGTCGAGGAGAAACCTGCCATGTCATCCAATCTGGCGATACCCGAATGCCTGACGCCTTTCGCCGGCCGGATCATGGACGCCGACAGCCACGAATACACCCCGGTCAACCACTGGATCGAGCAGTTCGGTGAAGCATGCCGGCCCTTCGTGGAGGCACACGAGGATTCGAAAATGCCGATCCGGCGCTTTGTCGCAGCAGACGATACGCCCATCGATGACGGCACGATCTGGAACACCAAGTTCGCAGAGGCCCCCGGCGCATTCGATTTCGACCGCAGGCTGGAAGTGATGGATCGTACCGGGGTGTTCCGGCAGATGGTCTTCCCGGGCTCCATCGGGCTTTACGCCACCAGCTTCTATTTTCGCGCCCAGGCATTTCCCGGCATGTATCGCTCTATTGGAGGCGACAGGAAGCGTTTCGCGCTCGACATGATCGGCCTCTACAACGATTTCTGCCTTCGGGTCGCCCGGCATGACGACAGGCTGCGGATGGTGGCTGTCGCGCTCGCGCCAGACGTGCCGAACCTCCTGGCTGAGGTCAGACGTCTCGTCGAAGGCGGTGTGCGTGCGGTCTGGCTGCCCAGCGCAGCACTTCCCGGCGGCGTTTCCCCGGCCCATCCCAGCCTCGATCCGATGTGGGACATGTGCGAGGCAGCGAAGGTCGCAGTCATGGCCCATGTCGGCGCGGATTTCGAATTCCTGTCGAGCGCAGAGTGGCGCAATGCACCCCAGTTCGAGGGATGGAAAGCGGGTGAGGAATTTCAGATGGACCCGTGGACGCTCTCCACGCTTCATTTGCCCGTGCAGAATTTCCTCGCGACCATGATTCTGGGCGGCGTTTTCGAGCGCTATCCGGACCTGCGGTTCGGAGCCTGCGAAGTGACCGCGCAATGGGTCGGTCCGCTCGCGGAGAACCTCGACCTGTGGTTCGAGCATCAGCGCAAGTTCTCTCTCGGCAATATGGAAGGCGATCTCAGACTTTCTATGAAACCCTCTGACTATATCCTTCGGAATTCACGCTTTTCATTATTCGATATTGAGCCCGTCGATACCTACATCCGCCGCTACGAAATGCCTGAAGTCTATTGCTATGCCAGCGACTATCCGCACCCGGAAGGCGGGCGCAAGCCGATGATCGACGTGAGCGAGCGGGTTGCACCTTATGGCAAGGACGTGCTCGAGAAAGTGTTTGTCGAGAACGCAGCCTGGCTGATGCCGGACTAGAGGCTATTTTGCCTTTGCGAAGTCGAGATCCCTTACTGTCTTAGCCCCCTAAAATTGTGCCACTGTGTTTTCGAGGGAGGAGCATGAGATG
>CAYPFE010000185.1:0-6478 GCA_964409895.1 uncultured Novosphingobium sp. | reverse complement strand
GTGTCGAAATCGGCGAACCATGCAAGGCCAAGATCGGCGACGTTGCCGTCGTTGATCCGGTCGAGCGAGGAATAGAACTGTTCGGAAGGTGATCCGCCGATGGTGCGCCAGTCCTCCAGCGTCACGTCGGGCTGGGCCTGCTGGCGGCATGCGGACGGGAGCATCAGTGCGACAGCAAGCACTGCGATCCGCAACAGACCGCCACTCGAATTTGCCTTGCGCATCCCAATGCTTCCTCTTCTCCCCCATTCCCGAAGCTATTGACCGGTCTGACCAATGCAACCATTGTCAAACAGGATGGTAACGGGAGACCACTTCATGATCGATAGAGCACGAGGCCGCAAGGCAGCGATTCTCACGCCGGCTGTGGCGCTGGTGCTCGCAGGACTGGGCATAGCCGCGACGGAGCCCGTCAGCGCACCACGCGAAGCAGGTGGACTCGAGGCACTTTGCACCATCGGTGTCATGCGGGAAGTGGCCGCATCGATTGGGTCGAGTGCGGTGACCTTGCACAAGACTACCGTACAGCCGGGGCCATTCCTGACCGACGGCGTCCGGTATACGCCTGCCAAGGGCGACCTGCCGGCCTACTGCCAGGTGACCGGAAGCTATGTTACCAACCCTGAGACAGGCAAGACGTCGAGCTTTCTTGCCACGCTTCCGGAGAACTGGAACGGCAAATACCTCCAATTCGGCTGCGGCGGGCATTGCGGAACCTTCGCCGTCAACAATGCTGCATTCTTCACCATAACGATCACGAACCAGGGCTTGCCGGGAGACATCCTAAAGAAAGGCTATGCCTCCTTCGGCACTGACCAGGGCCATGACGAAATGACGGGTGCGACCTGGGCCGTGGATCCGGACGGCAAGGTCGACAAGGACCACGTCGAGGATTTCCTGTGGCGCTCGAACCGGGTGCTGACGCAAGTGGGCAAGGAGTTCACTCGAGCCTTTTACGCGCGCGCGTCAGGCAGCGACCGGCAGATAACGCGGTCCTACTTCAGCGGCTGTTCGGGCGGCGGGCGCGACGCGCTGGTCGCCGCGTCCTATTTCCCAGAGGAATTCGACGGGATAATCGCCGGATCGCCTTACAGCTTCAACATGACGCCGCTGTTTCTGGGCAGCGGCCTCGCAACCCTTCGCAATGGCGGCTCGCGCGTTTCGGACGCGCAGTTCACGCTGATGGACGGGATCATCAGCAAGCAGTGCGACGCTCTCGACGGAGTGGAAGACGGGCTGATCCAGAACCCCGCGATGTGCGACTTCCGCCCGGAGCGCGACTTGCCGAAATGCGAGGCCGGCCAATCTGGCGACAGCTGCTTCACGCAGGGCCAGGTCGAGGCGATCAGCGCAACGATCTCGGCGGTTACCGACGAGAAGGGAAATATCGTCACCGAAGGCTTCTCGGTCAGCAATTTCCTCGGCAGTTACCAGCCGCCCGCCGCCCCTGCCGATCCTGAAGCCGACCGGCCCTGGCCCGATGACCAGATGCGCGGCGGGCTCTATGCGCTGGCAGATTCCGCAATGAAGGTCTTCGTCCATGACAACGATCCTGCCTTCGCCTCGCGGCGGATCGTCTCCTACGGCAGTGATGATCCGATAGGTGCGTTGCACATCGTCGTCCCGCGCACCGAAGTGGAGTTGTGGAGGTCTCGGGTGCGGATGGGCATGGGGCACTTCCCCGAGAATTTCGACAAATTCATCCGCCAGGACCGCAAGCTGATGATCTGGCACAACCTCAGCGACGACAAGCTGCCGCCCTTCACCAGCTTCACGCTCTACAAGCAGCTGGCCAAGCGCCATGGCGGGTATGGCAAACTGCGCGAGAATGTCCGCCTGTTCAGCCTGCCGGGCACCGCGCATTGCAGCGGCGGCGGCAAGCCGGGCGGGCCGGGCAGCTTCGATGCGCTCGCTGCGATGGAGGCCTGGGTCGAGCAAGGCGCCGCGCCTAACGCGCTGATCGCCACGCTCTATCAGCCGACACCGCTTGGGTCCGTCGATTTCCAAAAGCCGCTGGGCCGCACCATGCCGCTTTGCGCCTTCCCCGAGATGGCGCGCTACAAGGTCAAGGGCGACGTCAATGACGCTGCCAACTGGGAATGCCCCAGGGGCGACAAGCGCATGCTGAAGATCGGCGAAAGCGGCAGAAGAGCAGGGTTGTTGAAATGAGGATCATGACGTTGAAGTATGTCGCTGCAGCCACGGCGATTGCCGGCGTGGCCATGGCATCAAACTGGACAGGAGCGGAGCCCGCTGTCGCGCCGCAAACCGAAGCTGCTCCTCGCCTCGCCGAACATTGCACGCCCACGGTAATCCAGGAAGTCGCCGATGCGCTGGATGCCGGCGTAACCATCGCCAAGGTGCCCAACGGACCGCAGTTCGAGGGCGGCACGCGCTTCGTGGCCGCCAAGGGTAAGACTCCGGCCTTCTGCCAGGTGACCGGAAGCTACGTCACCAATCCGGCAACCGGCAAGACCGCAAACTTCATCGCGACCTTCCCGGCGGACTGGAACGGCAAATATCTCCAGCTCGGCTGCTCGGGCAGCTGCGGCGTGCTGTTGATGAACGATCCGGCGATGCCGGCGATCGCAATCACCGCGCAGGGCTGGCCGGGGCAGCTGCTGGAGAAAGGCTACGCCACCTTCGGCAACGACCTCGGGCACGTCGCCAATGGGCCCGGCATCGGCTGGGACTGGGCGTTCCGCGAAGACGGTTCGCTCAGCGAAGACAATCTTGCCGACTATCTCTACCGCGCTGACGAGGTGCTTGCCGATACTGGCAAGGCCTTGGCAGCGGCACTCTATACGCGCTTGTCGCAAAGCGAGCGGAGCATCGAGCGGTCGTATTACAGCGGCTGCTCGCAAGGCGGGCGAGGAGCGCTCGTGGCGGCCTCGCGTTTTCCCGAAAAGTTCGACGGCATCGTTGCCGGATCGCCGGCAGCCGACCTCCCCGGCCTGATCGTTCATCCCGCCGGAAGGGCGATGCTGGCGGCACAAGAAGGTGCGCCAAAGCTGTCTCCTGCCCAGGAAGGCCTGCTACGCGAGCGAGTCACCGCGCAATGCGACGCGCTCGACGGGGTCGAAGACGGGCTGATCCAGAATCCCTTCGCCTGCGCGTTCAACCCGGAAACGGACCTGCCGGTCTGCAGGCCCGGAAGCGAGGGCGAGGATTGCTTCACTCCCGAACAGACCCGCCTGCTCGGCGCGTTCGTTTCGGCGGCGGCAGACAGCGAGGGCAATGCCGTCGCGCCGGGCCATTCGGTCAGCGAAATCTCGCTGTCGTTCGACCGCGCACCTTCAGGAGGCGCAGCCCATGACGCGGTGGTCCGCCGCTTCGCCATGGCCCCTGTAGGAGGCGAGCCGCTGGTCTGGTACAGCCCGGCGGTTACCGGAAAAGCGGGGTCGACACATGTTGTCGCCGATGCGGATGCCTATCGCAGGCTCGCCGCGATCCTGCGCGACGGATCGGTGAGCGCCGAGGACATCTCGCGCCTGGTGGAGGCGAACCGCAAGCTGCTGTGGTATCACAACCTCAGCGATGAGGCGCTGACACCTGTCATGTCGATCAACCGGTACAAGGCGCTGGCGAAGCTGCATGGCGGCTATGGTGAACTCCAGAAGAACATCCGGCTGTTTTCACTCCCCGGCACCGGCCATTGCGGGATGAGCGGAGTGGGGCCGACCAATTTCGACGCGATCGGCGCGCTGGAAGCCTGGGTTGAGCGGGGCGTTGCGCCCAATGCGCTGTTCGCCCGGAAACTCGACCCTGCAACCGAAAATGTCGTCATGGGCACGATCGACTGGGATCGCGTCTCTCCACGGACAATGCCGCTTTGCATGTTCCCGGAGATGGCGCATTACAAGGGTAACGGAGACGTCAACAACGCTGCCAGCTGGGAATGTCGCGCGGATGACACGCGTATGCTGGGTCTCGGCAGGAGCGGGAAGCGTGCGGGCGTGGTCGAATGATTGAGGAGATTTGCTGATGGTCCTCGAGCGCGCCGAGATCGTCATCAAGCCTGGGATGATGGAACAGTTCCTCGAGGTCTTCCGCAGCGAAGCGCTGCCGCTGACGACGCAGTTCACCGGCTGCCTGTCGTTTCGAGCGCTGCGCGGGGTCGAGGATGCCGATAACGTGATGTTCCTGGCGGAATGGGAATCGGTGGAGGCACATCTTGCCTCGCGGCCCGAGCCTGCGCATGCCAGGTTCCGTGAGGTGGTCCTGCCGTTTGTCGAGCGGCCCGTCGGGACCGTGCATTTTGAGCCAATATAATCAACAGGAGTTGATGCCGATGACGCGGATTCTGACGCGACAGTTGGGCCGCAAGGTAGCAATTTGCACAACTGCCGTAATGCTAGCTGCGAATTCACCGTCTTCCGGCCCGGCGCCGGCCTTTCCAGACAACCCCGAACCGGGCCTGCAGGGCGAGCAGATGGTATCGGACAACCCCGGCAGCATCCTTGCCCAACCCTATTCCAAGGGCGTGCGCGTGGTGGGTCAATCGACGGTGTCGGACAGGGATTCCAATGTGCAGATGGTCTGGGCCGGCGATTGCGCCTATCTCGCCAGCACGTCGCCCAGTTTCCTTCACTTCGGCGAGAAAGCCGATCCCGCGACCTTTGGAGTGGCGGTGATCGACGTCAGCGATCCGGCCGCTCCGAAACAGACCGGCCTGCTCCGTGAGCCCGGTGCGATCTATGCCGCCGAAACCATCGACGCGGTGGCAGCGCCGGACGGGCGCATGGTGCTGGCAGCCGGCGCCTATCACGACGGCCCAGGCAGCGCGATGCCCAACGACAAGCCGGCGTTCGTCGACGTCTACGACGTGTCGGACTGCGCGAAGCCAAAGCTGATGTCGCAGATCGCCTGGCCGGGCAATTCCCACACGGTGACGCTCTCGCCCGACGGCAGATATGTCTATGGCACCAACATGTCGCCTTTCACCGGCGCTGGCGGGCTGCAGGTGATGGACATTTCCGACATGGCGCGGCCGAAGTTTCTCGGGCGCTTCGAAGCCGTGCGCGAGGATGGGACGACGTTCGAATTCGCCTCTCACGAAATCAGCTTCAGCAGCGACGGCAGGCGCATCTATGCCGGCGTGATTTCGTCGAAGAGCGAGCATTTCAACAAGGACATCCCGCTGCTGCCGCCAAGCGCGAAACTGCTCGGCAACGAGGGCGGCGGAGTGCTAATCCTTGACAACAGCGATTTCATCGACGGCAAGCCAGATCCGAAGCTGCGGCTGGTCGGTGCCGTGGCCAAGGGCGGTTGGCACGTCGTCATGCCGGCCAATATCGGCGGCGTTCCCCATCTTGTCGGCGGTTCGGAACTGACCGCGTGTCCGGGCACGTGGCCCCGGATCACCAATATCGCCGACGAAACGAAGCCCGTTCTCACCGGCGAATTCCGCCTGGCGATGAACCGCGCCGAGAACTGCCCCGAACCGAGCGAGGCCGAAAAGGCGAGCAGCCGCATCACGCCCTCGGCCGGCACGGCGACACTGCATTACAACGATGTCGACAGTGCGACAGACACGCGGCTCGGCCTGTTCAACTTCATGTGGGCTGGCCTCAGGATCGCCGATCTGCGCAATCCGGCGAAGCCGAAGGAAGTCGCCTATTTCAAGCCGGGCGATGTCTGCACCGGCCATGTCCGCTATGTCCCTGAGACAGGCCACATCTGGCTGACCTGTGCAGCCAGCGGTTTCTGGGTGCTGGAACTATCACCGAAAGTCCGTGCGGATGTTGGACTGCCGCAGCTGGGGGACGAATGACGATGGCGGGTCAAGGGATAAGTCGCAGATCGGCGCTGGCGATCGGGGCGGCTGGTGGAGCCGCTCTCGTGCTGCCCGGCGCATTGCTGGCCGCTGACAAAGCGCAGCCGACCACCGCCATCTCGACCACCTCCGGCAAGGTGCGGGGCCTGCGTTCGGGCGGACTCTCTCGCTTTTTCGGCATTCCCTATGGGGCGGACACCGGCAAGGCGCGCTTCATGCCGCCGCGCGCGGTGAAGCCCTGGCGCGGGGTGCGCGATTGCAATGAGCTGGGCCCGAAGACGCCACAAGGGCCGATCACTTTGCGCGGTGCGAGCGGCAGGATGGACCCGAAGGCGCCCGCGCTACCGATCGTCATGGCGGTCGCGGCGATGACCCGGGCCGATATAGCCGAGAGCGAAGACTGCCTCGTGCTCAATGTCATCACGCCGGATGCCTCGCGGGCGAAGAAGCGGCCGGTGATGGTGTGGCTGCACGGCGGCGGCTTCGCGATGGGTTCGGGCTTCGACCCGATGATCGACGGCAGCCATCTCGCGGCGCGCGGCGACGTGGTCTATGTTTCGCTCAACCACCGTTTGAACGCACTGGGTTTCCTGTATCTCGGCGCCGTGCACGACGATTTCGCCGATTCGGGCAACGCCGGCATGCTGGACATCGTCCTCGCGCTGGAATGGGTGCGCGACAATATCGAGGCATTCGGCGGGG
>CAYPFE010000184.1:0-6506 GCA_964409895.1 uncultured Novosphingobium sp. | reverse complement strand
TGTTGAAGAAGATCATAGCGCCCATGATACCCGAGGCGAGGTCTCGGCTCAGGCCCGGCCAACCCATCTTGCCCATCCAGTCGATCGACGTTTCGGACGCGCCGATGTGGAAGTTGACCGGAAGGTTCCTGTCCTCGCACAGCTCCCACAGCGGATACCAGTGCTCCTGTCCGAGATCGGGGATCATGCCGCCGTTGATCTCGTCCTTGTGCATATGCGGGTCGGAATTGATGTTGATCCCGCGCAGGCCCATGTTGATGCAGCGTTCGGTCTCGATGACCGCCGACTTGACGTCCCACCACGGCAGCAGCGCCATCGGGAACAACCGGTTGCCGGACGCTTCCTGCAGCTCGGCCATCGCGTCGTTGTAGATCTGCACCGTCACCAGCCTGAGTTCCGGATCGACCTTGGCCGAGGCCTGGCCACCGAAGCCGAGGATGTTGGGATAGACGATCTGGGCGTAGATTTCGGCTTCGTCCATCACTTCCAGCCGTTCCTTGACCGAAGACGAACCGGGATGGACATCCTCGAACTGCAGCTTGAGAAAGGTGTCGATGTCGCGGGCCTTGCCGCCGTCCTTGTAGATCGCGCTGTTGGGATGGGCGCCGGTGCCGATTGACTTGTCGCCGTCGATCACCCAGCTGCGGATGCCGTCGAGCATCTTCACCTGCGGCACGCGGTCCTTGTATTTGGCGGGCGTGCGCTTGAGCCACATGTCATGCGGTTCGGTCAGGTGGGTATCGGCGTCGATGATCTTGATCTTCGAGCCGGCATCGGGTCTTTCAAGGGCTGTGGTGGCCATGTCACTTCTCCGGATAGTCGAATGGTCTCGCTCGAGAGGCGGGGTCTCTTTCGGACCGCGCCAGAATGCACCTTTTCGCGCGTTTGTCCAAGCCTGTCCGCATCGTCCGGCCAAACAATTCGCGAATCGCAGAAACGGACTGCCACGGATGGCTTGTAAACTGTCGTAGCAAGCGCTTGGTGAACTGCAAGTCCGATGTCCTTGAGGGGGCAGTTGGGTATCCGATGGGCGATTGACGCAGGAAGGTGGCTCGGCTAGTCTCTTATCCGAACAATTATTCGAAATAGCGAACAGTTGGGAGAGCGATCCGTGGAATATGCCGGCTATATCAATGGTGCCTTCGTCAAGGGCGAGGGCACGACATTCGATGTCGAAAACCCTTCGGATGAATCGGTGGTGGCAACTGTCACCGGCGTATCCGCAGCCCAGGCCGAAGCTGCGATCGCGGCGGCGCGTACGTCGTTCGACAGCGGCAGCTGGAGCGGACTTTCGATGAAGGAGCGCGCCGCAACGATGCGCAAATATGCCGATGCCTTGCGCTCGCGGTCGGATCGCATCCGCGACCTTGCAATCGCCGAGGCGGGCTGCCCTGCCTCGTCGACGGTGATGGGCGCACAGGTTCATGCGCCGCTCAGGATGACCGACGACATCATCGACATGTTCCTGGCGATGCCGGAGATAGAGGACAACGGGCTGCCGCTGCACGAACGCGTCAATCCCTATTTCAATGTGCAGAGCCTCAAGCGCTGGACACCGCTCGGCGTGGTCTCGGCAATATCCGCCTACAACGTTCCGCTCTATACCGCTTTCTGGAAAGTCGTGCCCGCGCTGATGGCAGGCGATTCGGTGATCCTGCGGCCCAACCCGCTTACGCCGATCTCCTCGCTGATCTTCGCCGAAGCGGCCGAGGAAGCGGGCATTCCGGCAGGCGTGATGAACGTCATCATCGAGCAGGGCCTCGAAGGCGGGCAGCTGATGACGACAGACGAGCGCGTCGATCTTGTCTCCTTCACCGGCTCCTGCACCGTCGGCATCAAGGTTGCGCAGCAGGCCGCGCCGACGCTCAAGCGGCTGGTGCTCGAACTCGGCGGCAAGTCTGCGCAGATCTTCCTGCCCGACGCGGTCGACCGGGCGGCGACTGCCGCGCCGTCGGTCTGCCTGTCGCATGCCGGCCAGGGCTGCGTGCTCGGCACCCGCGTGTTCGTGCCTGAGGGCGACAAGGAAAAGGTGCTCGAGGGCATGAAAGCCTCGCTTGCGAACACGAAAATAGGCGTCGCCAGCGATCCCGAAACCCAGCTCGGCCCGGTGATCAGTGCCGCCCAGCGCGACCGCTGCGAGCATTTCACCAAGGCTGCTGTGGAAGCCGGTGGCCGGGTTGTGTGCGGCGGCAAGCGGCCCGACCATCTTGCCAAGGGCTTTTACTGGGAGCCGACCGTGCTCGACCTGCCCGACAACAGCAATCCGGCCGCGCAGGAAGAGATCTTCGGACCCGTGGTCGGCGTCATCGGCTACAAGGACCTCGACCACGCGGTCGAGATGGCCAACGACAGCAAGTTCGGCCTCTCGGGCTGGATTCACGGCAACGACAAGATGGCCTCACTCGAAGTCGGCAAGCGCATCCGTTCGGGTGCGGTCAACATCAACGGTGCGGTGATGTCGAGCTATGCGTCGGGCGGCGGCTTCAAGCTGTCCGGCCTCGGGCGTGAGCGCGGCATCGAAGGGCTGCGCGAGTTCCAGCTCCAGACAACCTTTAATATCGGGGGCTGAGAATGGACGGACTTCTCGAAGGCAAGGTCGCCGTCATCACCGGCGCCGGTTCCGGCGTCGGGCGCGCGGCAGTGAAGCTGTGGACCGGGCATGGCGCGCGGGTGATCGCTGCCGATATCGACCTGCCATCGGTGGAGGAATCGGTACGACTCTCAGCCGCTCCGCAAGGCGCGGCCAAGGCAATGGCCTGCAATGTTGCCGATCCGGCCCAGGTCGAAGCTGCGGTCCAGGAGGCGGTGTCAACCTTCGGCAGGCTCGACATCATCTACAACAATGCCGGAATCACGATCCTCCAGCGACCGGAAGGCGGACTCAAGAGCTTCGTCGAAGCCACGCCCGAGGACATGAAGCGGATCGAGGACGTCAACATCAATGGCGTGTTCTACGGCGCACAGTCTGCGATCCGCCAGTTCGAAAAGCAGGACAAGGATGCGAACGGCATCGCCGGGGTAATCGTCAACACCGCCTCCGTCGCCGGGCTGATGGGATATGGCGGGGTGGTCTATGGCTCGTCGAAAGGCGCGGTGACTGGATTCACCCGCTCTCTCGCCATTGAACTCGCCGACCAGGGTATCCGCGTGAATTCGGTCTGCCCGGCCGGTATGCTGACCCATTATATGGGCATGGACCCCGATAGCGAACACAAGGACATGATCCTGGAAGGCATGGGCAAGGCCCATCCGCTGGGCCGCGCAATCGATCCCGCCGATACGGCGGCTGCTGCAATGTTCCTGGCATCGGACCTCGCCAGCAACATCACCGGCGTGAACCTGCCGGTGGACGGTGGCCTGACCGCGGGCCGCAAGACTGGAGGATAGGAACATGGCAACCGCAGCAATGGCCAGCAACGCGCTGGCATCCGTCGCTTCGGACAATCCGCGCTACAAGGAGATGTTCGACGTCAACACCCAGTCGGCGAACACCGGCGTCGACATGGCCAAGGATTATACCGAGGACATGAACCGCCTGCGTGACCAGGCGCCGGTGCATGCCGGATCGCTGCGCGCGCTGCTGGGCGTTCCCGAAATCAAGGAATCCGATGTAGAGCGCGACTACTATACCTTCTTCTCCTACCGGGCGAACGAGATCGGATTCCGCGAGAACCTGATCTTCTCTTCCGAGGGCTACAACGAAAGCCCCGGCGTTCGCACGGTCGGCAAGACCATCCTGTCGATGGTCGGCAAACCGCACCGCCAGCTGCGCAAGGCCGCACAGCCGCTGTTCAAGCGGCCCAAGGTGCTCAACTGGTGGAACAAGCGCTGGGTCGAGGAAACCGTCGACGTGCTGCTCGACCGATTGCTCGACGAAGACGCGGTCGATCTCAACATGGAGCTCTGCGCCCGGTTGCCGATGGCGACGGTTACCCGCGCGATCGGCCTCGAAGGCGAGAACGTGCTCGAATTCCGCTACCAGCTCGACCGAGCGACCTTCGGCGCGGCGAAGCTGCCGCCTGAGGAATCCGCCAAATCGCGCGCCTGGGTCGACGAAACCCTGCGCGGCCTGATCGCGGAAAACCAGCGCAATCCCGGCGACAACCTCATTGCCGGCCTGCTCGATGCCCAGATCGAGGACGAGGACACCGGCGACAAGCGTCACCTCACCGAAGACGAGCTGTTCGGCTACTGCAAGCTCGCCATCTTCGCGGGCGGCGGCACCACCTGGCGCCAGCTCGCCATCACCATCGACGCGCTGATGAACCACTACCACTTCTGGGAAGACTGTCTGAAGGACCGCAGCCTGCTCGATCAGGCGGTGGAAGAAAGCCTGCGCTGGCGCGCGACCGATCCGGTGTTCCCGCGCCTGTGCATGGAGGATACCGAAGTCGAAGGTGTGATGGTGCCGGCCGGCGTGCGCGTGCAGCTGTGCCTGGGCGCGGCCAACCACGACCCTGCCGTGTTCAAGAACCCCGAAGCCTACGACATCTACCGCGACAAGACCCACCAGATGGGCTTTGGCTTCGGCCCGCACCGCTGCCTAGGCATGGATGTCGCCCGCCAGGAGATGATCGTCGCGATCGCAGGGCTCATGGACCGCTTTCCGAAGATGAAGATCGACCCCGGCAAGCCCAGACCCGAATATCGCGGGCTCGACCATCGCGGCATGACCGCCGTGACGGTGAAGCTCAAGGGCTGACATGACAGGCACGATGCAGCAGGTCGTCCTCGCATCGTACGCCCGGGGCATTCCCAAGCCATCGGATTTCCGCGTCGAACAGGCACCGGTGCCCGAAACCGGCGAAGGCGAGCTGCTGCTGCGCACGCTGTGGCTGGCGCTCGATCCGTTGATCCGCTTCGCCATCGACGAGGAGGTCATCACCGGCGTAGTGCGTCTGCATCCGGGCGATGTCATGTACGGCCCGACGGTGTCCGAAGTGGCCGTGTCCAACCATCCGGACTACGCCGCGGGCGACATCGTCGAGACCCGCACCGGCTGGTGCGAATATGCCGTGGTCGCACCAGGCAAGTCCGATTATCGCGGACCGCCGCGCAAGCTCGATCCCGCGCTCGCCCCCGTCCAGAGCGCGCTGGGTGCGCTCGGCATGCCCGGGCAGACGGCCTATGCCGGCATTGTCGATACAGCGAAGGTCAAGGCGGGCGAGACGGTGGTCGTCTCGGCGGCGGCTGGCGCGGTCGGCTCGATTGCTGGGCAGATCGCCAAGGCGTTGGGTGCACGCGCCGTCGGGATTGCAGGCGGGGCTGACAAATGCGATGCGTTGCTCGACCTCGGCTTCGATGCAGTCGCCGATTACAAGGCGCCGGACTTCGAATCGCAACTCGCGGCTGCCCTGCCTGAGGAAGCCGACGTCTATTTCGACAGCACCGGCGGCGACGTTACCTTCGCGGTGCTGCCAAGGCTCAAACGCGGCGCACGCATGGCGGTGTGCGGCTTCATGGCCTACCAGAACATGGGCATGGAAGGGCCCGGCCCCGATCGCATGCCCGCCTTCTATCGCCTGATAAATTCGAAAGGGCTCGAAATTCGCGGCTTCTCGAGCTTCTTTGCCGGTGACGATGCGATAGAGAAAATCGCTGACTGGATGCAGCAAGGCAAGGTCAGCTTCCCCGAAGCCGTCGTCGAGGGGCTTGATGCAGCTCCCGAAGCCTTCTCTTCCGTGTTTTCGGGCAATTCTTTTGTTGGCAAACTGCTCGTCAGGGTGGCACAGGGCGCTTGATAACCACTCGCAACGGGGCGACATTCAGACATCATGGCTACCGCTACACTCCCCCCGCCACCCCGGGCAACCGCCAATCCGTCACCCGTTCGCGCTGCCGATTCGGTGCGGCGCACCGCCAGCATCGACGTGTCCTGGCCGGAAGGTCCCGACAAGGACCGGCTGATGATCGGCACCGCGCGCGACTATCTGACGCCGGCATCGGGCGGACAGGGTCAGGTGCTGGGCGAGGCGCGCTTCGATGCCCGTCTCGACATGGACAAGACGATCAATGCAATCACTGCAAGTCCTGAGCCTGAGAACCTTGCGAAGCTCCTTGGCGCGCGAGGCGGCGGCCATCTTCGTCTGCTCCTGCGAGACATCATGCCAGGATTGCTGGATCGCGGCGATCCGCTCTATCTGGTCCTCGACGACATCTCCGGAACCGCGATGGTGTCGGCCTTCGCCTGGTCGCAATGGCACGAGGACTGGGGCCAGATGATCCGAAGCCGCATGAGCGACGAGGAATTCGAGCAGGTGATGAGCCAGCGGGTCAACGTCTGTTGGGGACTTGCCGAAGGCAACAGCGGTGTCGCGCCGGGCGGGCCGCCGCGCAATGTCGCCGAGGCGGACGCCGGCGAGCTTCGCAACCCTGCAGATCCCGAAGGCTGGCACCAGCTTCCCGAAGATGAAGGCGCCGGTTTTCGCCGCGCGCGCCGCATCGATGTTTCACGCGATCCGGCAAGCGGGTTGCTCAAGGTCCATTCCTCTTTCCAGGACAGCGCC
>CAYPFE010000183.1:0-6553 GCA_964409895.1 uncultured Novosphingobium sp. | reverse complement strand
GTGCCCATCTCATCCCGCAGACGCCACAAGGGGCGCAGGATCCCAGTGGCTTTGAATTGCTGCTCGTCTCGGACCAGCCGGCACCAGACGATAGCGGAGACAAGGCCGAGCGAACCGCTCCCGCCCCGCAAGCGTTGATCGTTGAAGGGATCGGCCCTGTGCTTCGCCAGCCTATCGAACGGATCAGGGCGAATGCCGAAACCATCCGGACTCGCCTGGCAGGACCTTTGCCCGAAAACTACACCGAATACGCGACCGAGATCGTTTCTGCAGCTGAACACCTTCTCGGGCTTCTCGACGACCTTTCCGACCTGGAAGCACTGGAGGCGGAAGGCTTTTCGACTGCGCCTGACCAGATTGACCTTGCCGAAGTTGCCCGGCAGGCTGCAGGTATCCTGTCAGTCCGTGCGCAGGACCGGAAAATCAGGATTGATGCTCCACAAGCTGGGGTCGAGCTGCTTGCAACTGCGGAATTTCGCAGGGTGTTGCAGATATTGTTGAACCTGCTCGGCAATGCCATCAACTATTCGCCCGAAGAATCGTCAGTGTGGGTCAGGGTGGACGAAATTGCGGGCCGCGCCCGCGTAACTGTCGCGGATCAGGGGCCCGGGCTTTCAGAGGAAGACACGGAAGCTGTGTTCAAGAAGTTCGAGAGACTTGGCCGCAGCGGTGACGGCGGCTCGGGGCTCGGGTTGTATATTTCGCGCAAGCTTGCCCAGGTGATGGGCGGCGACCTGTCCGTCGAAAGCGCGCCTGGACAGGGCGCGCGTTTCGTTCTGGAATTACCGGGCCCCGACCAGGTCTGAACCTTTTGCGATGTTATTAGCGCGCGGAGCTTTCTCGCTCAGCGCTTGTCGACCGGTACGTAATCCCTTTCAACTGGGCCGGTGTAGAGTTGCCGAGGTCTGCCGATTTTCTGGCCGGGATCGGAAATCATCTCGTTCCACTGTGCCACCCAGCCAACGGTGCGCGCCAGCGCGAAGAGCACGGTGAACATGGTGGTCGGGAAGCCGATCGCCGAGAGGATGATACCCGAATAGAAATCAACGTTCGGAAACAGCTTCTTCTCGATGAAATACTCATCGTTGAGAGCGAGCTCTTCGAGCCGCAGCGCGGTTTCAAATACCGGATCTTTGACCTTGAGGGCATCGAAGACTTCACGGACGGTTTTCTGCATCACCGCCGCGCGCGGGTCGTAGTTCTTGTAGACGCGGTGACCAAAGCCCATCAGGCGGAAAGGATCGTTCTTGTCCTTCGCGCGCTCGATGAAGTGCGGGATGCGGTCGGGTGTGCCGATCTCGTGCAGCATGTTGAGCGCTGCCTCATTGGCCCCACCATGCGCGGGGCCCCACAGGCAGGCGATGCCAGCGGCAATACAAGCGAAGGGATTGGCGCCGGACGAACCCGCCAGCCTCACTGTCGAGGTTGAAGCATTCTGTTCGTGATCCGCGTGAAGAATGAATATGCGGTCCATGGCCGCTTCCACAGCCGGGTGAAGGTCGTACTCCTCTGCTGGCACGCCGAAGGTCATGCGCAGGAAGTTGCCGGTGTAGGAGAGCGAGTTGTCGGGATAGAGGAAGGGTTGGCCGACAGAGTATTTGTAGGCCATCGCCGCAATCGTCGGCATCTTGGCGATCAGGCGGTGGGAGCTGATCGTGCGGTGCTCGGGATCGGAAATGTCGGTGCTGTCGTGGTAGAAGGCGGAGAGTGCGCCGACCACGCCGCACATGACCGCCATCGGGTGCGCGTCGCGGCGGAAACCACGGTAGAACTGAGCAAGCTGCTCATGCACCATGGTGTGCCGGCTGATGGTATGGGTGAACTCGTCAAGTTCGTCCTTGCTTGGAAGTTCGCCGTTCAGCAGCAGGTAGGAAACCTCCATGAACGAGGAATGTTCGGCAAGCTGACCGATCGGATAGCCGCGGTGCAACAGCACGCCTTCTTCGCCGTCGATATAGGTTAGCGCGCTCTCGCAGCTTCCCGTCGACGTGAATCCCGGGTCATAGGTGAACATCCCCGTTTGGCCATACAGCTTGCGGATGTCGATGACGTCGGGGCCGATTGTGCCGCTCAGGACCGGATATTCGACTTCCTGTCCGCCTACGGTCAATTTTGCTTGATCACCCACCTGTCTTTACTCCCCTAATCTCACGACCCTGCCGGAGCTTTGGCATGCGCGGCAATGCGCGCAAGGCTTTCGTCTCGTCCAAGCAGAACCAGAACATCAAAAATCCCCGGCGAAGTCGTACGACCCGTCAGGGCAGCGCGCAAAGGCTGCGCGAGCTTGCCGAACCCGATACCGAGTTCTTCGGCTTTGGCTTTCAAACTGGCTTCGAGTGCGTCGGTTGTCCAGTCCGAATGTGCGTCAAGCAATGCATGAATTTCAGCCAGCTTACGGCCAGCTTCGTCATCAAGGAGCCCGCGCGCCTTCTCATCGAGCTGGAGCGGCCGCTTGGCAAAGAGAAAGGCCGCACCATCGGCGAGTTCGTCGAGATCCTTGGCTCGTGCCTTGAGACCCGGCATGGCGTGTGTCAGGAGCGATAGGTCAGGCGAACCCGGCATACGCCGTGCTGCGAGTTCGGCCAGCTTTTGGTCGTCGGCCTGACGAATGTAAATCCCATTGAGGTTCTGCAGCTTGGCGAGATCGAAGCGCGCGGGCGATTTGCCGACTCCGCCCAGATCGAACAATTCGATAGCATCGTCGCGCGAAATCACGTCTGTATCGCCGAAGCCCCAGCCGAGACGAAGCAGATAGTTGAACAGGGCCTCGGGCAGAATTCCCATGTCGTCGCGATAGGCTTCTACCCCCAGAGCGCCGTGGCGTTTGGACAGCTTGGCGCCATCCGCGCCGTGGATCAGTGGGATGTGGGCATAGCGGGGGACGTCCCAGTCGCCCTCGATCGCGTCCATCGCCCGGATGATCGGAAGCTGTCGAAAGGCGTTGTTGAGATGGTCGTCCCCGCGCATGACATGGGTTACGCACATGTCATGATCGTCAACGACAGCGGCAAGCATATACGTAGCCGTCCCGTCAGACCGGAGGATAACGTAATCATCGATCTCCGCGTTGGCGACGCGCACCGCGCCCTGAACTGCATCGTCGATGACTGTTTCACCCTCATCGGGCGTCTTGAGACGGACGACGAAGGGAGCTCCTGGCGGAGCGTCGGCCGGGTCACGGTCTCGCCAACGACCATCGTACCGCAGGGGCTGCTTGGCGGCACGCTGGGCCGCCCGCATTTCCTCGAGCTCTTTCTGGGTCGCATAGCAGCGATAGGCGTGACCGTTTTCGAGCAGCCTTTCGGCAACCTCAACGTGACGCGATCCTCGCTCCGACTGGAAGACCGGGGCTTCGTCCCAGTCCAGTCCCAGCCAGTCCAGGCCATCGATGATCGCATCGATCGCTTCCTGGGTAGAGCGGGCGCGGTCGGTGTCCTCGATACGCAGCAGAGCCTTTCCGCCATGGTGACGGGCAAACAGCCAGTTGAACAGCGCCGTCCTTGCACCGCCGATATGCAGGAAGCCGGTAGGCGAGGGTGCGAAACGCGTGACGACAGGATGCGCATGCATCGCTCCGTCCGCTTCGCTTCCACTTGCCATAGTTCTATCCATCCTGTCCTATGCCGGCATGGCCAGCGACGCCACGCTTTCAGGGGCCTCGTCCGACGATTCGGCAGCGGGCGCTGCACTGCAGCATGGGCCATGGCGCAGGCAAGGCCGCTTGTCGAGAGTTTTGGCGGGAATTGAGCGAATTCTCGGAAATGCGGGATTCGACAGGGCGCCATGGATGGCGGTTGCTTTCGCGGCGGGCATTGCGGCCTGGTTCGGGATGACAAGACAGTCGGATTGGATGAGCCTCATTGCTGCATGCCTGGCAGCATCCGTTGCGGCACGGCTGCTGCGCGCAGACGGTCACCACCCCTACATCAGAACAGCTGTTACCTGGGTGCCGCTGATGATCGCACTCGGTTGCCTGACGGTATGGGGCAAGTCATCATTCGTTGGACAGGAGCCGATCGCCAGGCCCGAATTCGCAACCCTGACTGCGCGCGTGCTTGAACGCGATGAACGTCCCGCCGAAAAGCGCACCCGAATAGTCGTCGCTGCTCGCAGGGATGCGGGGAAGCCATTGCGGCTCCGGCTGAACCTGCCGGAGGAATTCGACGATGCGGCAATTGCGCCTGGCGCACTGGTCCGGGTGCAGGCGCGGCTGATGCCCCCCGCACCGCCAATGCTGCCGGGCGGCTATGACTTTGCCCGGATAGCTTGGTTTTCGGGCCTTTCCGGCACCGGTACGGTGGTTGGCTCGCCTGTGGTGTTGGCACCTGGTGCCAGTGGCGGGGTATTCTCCGACCTTCAGGACCGGCTCGCGCGGCACGTCAGGGAGCAACTTGACGGTTCGGTAGGGGGCATCGCGGCGATACTTGCGGCGGGTGACCGTGGCGGGATCGAGGAGACGGATGCCCAGGCGATGCGCGACGCGGGCCTTGCGCACCTCCTATCCATTAGCGGGCTGCATGTCAGCGCAGTAATCGGGGCCGCCTATCTTTTGGCTATACGGTTCCTGGCGCTTTGGCCGTGGTTGGCGCTTCGCGTCAGGCTGCCTGTCCTTGCTGCTGCGACAGGTGCGCTTGCGGGTATCGGATACACGCTGCTTACGGGCGCTGAAGTGCCCACAGTGCGCTCATGCATCGGAGCGGTACTGGTGCTTGCCGCATTGGCGATGGGCAGAGAGGCGCTTTCCATGCGTATCCTCGCTGTTGCAGCATTTCTTGTACTACTGCTGTGGCCGGAGTCGCTGGTCGGACCGAGTTGACAGATGAGCTTTGCCGCCGTGATTACAATCATCGTCATCGCACGATCCGAACCGATCCGCCGCTTTCTGGGACCGCGCGAAGAAGGCATGGCGGCACGGGGTATGCGCTACCTTGCCTTGTTGTTCCTCACCAGTCTGGCGATCGAGCTGGTGCTCATGCCGATCGCGCTGTTTCACTTCCATCGCGGCGGTGTCTATGGTTCGGTCGCCAACCTCGTCGCGATCCCGCTGACGACCGTGGTCACCATGCCGGTCATCGCTCTGGCCCTTGTGCTCGACATATTTGGTGCGGGTGCGCCTGCATGGTGGGTTACTGGCAAGTCAATCGAACTGATGCTGCTAGTGGCGCATTGGGTCGCGAACCAGCCCGGTGCCGTATCGACGATGCCTGCGATGGGTACAGGCAGCTACCTGCTGTTTGTGGCAGGATGGGTCTGGTTCGCCTTATGGCAGGGCGGGATACGGTGGATCGGTATGCTGCCTGCTGCCCTTGGCGCGCTTAGTCTTGCGACCTTAAGGCCGCCTGATATTCTTGTATCCGGAGATGGCCGTCATGTCGGGATTACCGGCGAGGCGGGGGGCGAGCTGCTAGTACTGAGGGAAAGCCGCAGCAGCTTCGCGCGCGATAATCTGGTCGAGCTGGCTGGAATGAGCGGAACACCTCGGCCACTTCGGGATTGGCCGGGCGCACGCTGCAGTCGCGATTTCTGCGTGATTTCGCTCCAGAGGGGTGGCAGAAACTGGGAAGTGCTGATGGGGCGCAGCCGCGAGCGGGTTCCGGAGCGCGCGCTGGCGGCCGCCTGCTCCCGAGTCGATATCGTCATCGCTGACAGATGGCTGCCGCGCAGTTGCCAGCCTCGCTGGGTGAAGGCTGACCGGAGCATGCTGGATCAATCGGGAGGCCTGGTGATCGACCTTGCAAACACGGAAATCCAGTCGGTGGGCGCCAGTCAGGGCGAACATGGCTGGTGGCGCGCCAAGTCAGACAGGGACCGTCAGCCTCGTCGATACGATACCGCAAATGGCGGCAAGCAGCCTTTGGCTCAGTGATAACGCCGCAACAGCCCCGCGAGCTTGCCCTGGACGGCCACTTCACCTGCCTCATAGACTTGCGGTTCATGGGCGGCATTGGCGGGATCGAGCCGGATCATGCCATGGTCCCGATGCAGATACTTAAGCGTTGCTTCTTCGCCTCGTACAAGCGCTACAACGATCTCGCCATCCCTTGCCGTATCGGTTCGTTTCACCAGCGCGAAATCACCGTCGAGAATCCCCGCTTCAATCATCGAATCGCCAGAGACCTCCAACGCATAATGCTCGCCCGAGCCGAGCAGGGCGGCAGGGACGGCAAGTGTGCTTTGCCCTTCAAGCGCCTCTATTGGAACACCGGCCGCAATACGTCCATGCAACGGGATTTCGATCACGTCGTTGGCCGGTTGCGGCATTGCGGGAGGTGACCGTAGCGGCGCGACCGTATCGTTGCTGTTCGCGGCCGCTCGTTGTGCGCGGCCGGCGCTGACTTCATCGGGAAGTCTCAGAACCTCTAGGGCACGGGCGCGATTGGGTAAGCGCCTTATAAAACCTCGTTCTTCAAGGGCCGAGATCAACCGGTGCACGCCCGATTTCGACTTGAGATCGAGCGCTTCCTTCATTTCCTCGAAACTCGGTGAAATTCCTGATTCCTCAAGCCGGGCCTGAATGAAGACCTGGCCGCAACTGCGGTCTGGGGCAGCCAGC
>CAYPFE010000182.1:0-6569 GCA_964409895.1 uncultured Novosphingobium sp. | reverse complement strand
TGCGACAGGGCGGCGGGTTGTCCGGCTTCACCAAGCGCAGCGAAAGCGAATACGATCCCTTCGGTGCCGCGCACAGCTCGACCTCGATCTCCGCGGCGCTGGGGTTCGCGGTGGCGAACAAGCTGGCGGGCACTACGGGGCGCGGCATCGCCGTGATCGGCGACGGGGCGATGAGCGCGGGCATGGCTTACGAGGCGATGAACAATGCCGAACAGGCCGGCAACCGGCTCGTCGTCATCCTCAACGACAACGACATGTCGATCGCGCCGCCGGTCGGCGGACTTTCCGCCTATCTTGCCCGGCTCGTATCGTCGCGCCCGTTCCTTTCGATCCGGGAAATCGCCCGGAAGATTTCGCGCAAGCTTCCCGAACCGCTGCATCGCGCCGCTCACAAGACCGACGAATACACCCGCGGCTGGCTGACCGGGGGCACGCTTTTCGAGGAACTTGGCCTTTATTACGTCGGCCCGATCGACGGCCACAATCTCGACCAGCTGATCCCGGTGCTCGAGAATGTCCGCGACGCCGCCGAGGGCCCCTGCCTGATCCATGTCGTGACGCAGAAAGGCAAAGGCTATGCCCCGGCCGAGGCAAGCGACGACAAGTATCACGGCGTCCAGAAGTTCAACGTCGTCACCGGAGAACAGGCCAAGAGCGCCGGTGGCCCGCCAAGCTATACCGGCGTCTTCGCCAAGGCGCTGATCGCCGAAGCGGCGCGCGACCAGACGGTCTGCGCGATCACCGCCGCGATGCCGTCCGGCACCGGGCTGGACAAATTCGCCGCGGCCTTTCCGGACCGCAGCTTCGATGTCGGCATCGCCGAACAGCACGCCGTGACCTTCGCGGCAGGCCTTGCAGCCCAAGGCATGCGGCCATTCTGCGCGATCTATTCGACTTTCCTGCAGCGCGCCTTCGACCAGGTTGTCCACGATGTCGCGATCCAGAACCTGCCGGTGCGCTTCGCCATCGACCGGGCCGGACTGGTCGGAGCGGACGGCGCGACCCATGCGGGCAGTTTCGACATCACCTATCTTTCGACGCTGCCGAATTTCGTTGTCATGGCAGCCGCCGACGAGGCCGAACTGGTGCATATGACGCATACGGCGGCGATGCACGACGCGGGCCCCATCGCCTTCCGCTATCCGCGCGGTAACGGCACCGGAGTGGAGCTTCCCGACAAGCCGCAACGCCTCGAGATCGGCAAGGGACGGATCGTCAGGCAAGGGAGCAAGGTTGCGCTGCTGTCGCTGGGAACGCGGCTGGGCGAAGCGCTCAAGGCCGCCGATCAGCTTGAAGCGCAGGGCCTGTCCACGACCGTAGCCGACCTGCGCTTCGCCAAGCCGCTCGATACCGAACTGATCCGATCACTGATGCTAAGCCACGAGGTCGTCGTGACCATCGAGGAAGGCTCGGTGGGCGGGCTGGGCGCGCATGTGCTTACCATGGCGAGCGACGAGGGTCTGACCGATGCCGGCTTGAAAATTCGCACCATGCGCCTGCCCGACCTCTTCCAGGATCACGACAAGCCCGAAAGCCAGTATGACGATGCCGGCCTCAACGCGCCGCAGATCGTCGAGACGGCGCTGAAGGCGCTCCGCCACAACAGCACAGGCGTCAGCGAAGCGCGAGCATGACGCCTCGCGCAATCAGCCAGGCTGCGCGGTTTCGTCCTCGTCCCTGAGCGTATCGAGATGCATCCATCGCCGCACGACCGGCGATACCAGAAGCACCAGCGCGGCAATGCCGATGCTGAGCCAGCCGATCTGGTTGTAGATCGACAGCGTCAGTTCCTTGGACATCTCGCCGCTCTCGCCTCCGGTCGCTTCGCCGATCTTGCCGGCGATGAAGCTGCCGAAGGCCGTGGTGTAGAACCATATGCCCATGATGAAACTGCCGAGATGCAACGGCGCCAGCCGCGACATCGCCGACAGGCCCACCGGTGAGAGGCAGAGCTCGCCCGTCGTATGAAGCAGGTAGATGAGGAAGACGAAGATCACCGGCGTCATCGATCCGACCCCGAAGGTCCGTGCGCCCCACACGAAGATCAGAAAGCCCAGGCCCACCTGAAACAGCGCCAGCCCGAATTTCACCGGAGTCGAAGGTTCGCGCCCGTGTTTGCCCAGCCACTGCCACAGCACGGCAAAGACGGGAGCGAAGACGATGATGTAGATCGGATTGATCGACTGAAACAGGCTCGCCGGCACATCGCCGCGATCGACATAGCGGTCGGTATATAGATTGAGACTGCCTCCGGCCTGCTCGAACAGGCCCCAGAACAGCGGATTGAGCGCGACCAGGAACAGGATTGCGAACATGCGCTCTCGCGCTTTTTTGGGCAGCTTGAACGCCTCATACAGCGTATAGAGCAACATCGCGATGCCGGTCACCGCAAACAGCGCCTGAATGGCGTCCTGGCGCTGGATCAGCAACCAGGTTAGCGCGACACCGGCGATGCTGGCGCCGTAGATCAGCGACTGGCTCCGCGCCGTCAGCGGCACCGGCGGCTCGCCCCGGCCCTTCAGAGCAGGGCGGCCAAACATGAAAATGATAAGTCCGGCCACCATACCCACGCCCGCAAGGCCGAAGCCCCAGGCCCAGCCCAGCGTCTCGCCGAGATAGCCCGCGAGGACGATACCCATCGTCGCCCCGACGTTGATGCCCATGTAGAAGATCGTATAGGCGGCGTCGCGCCTTGTGTCGGACATCTTGTAGAGCTTGCCGACGATCACCGAGATGTTGCCTTTGAGGAAGCCGCTGCCGATGATGATCAGCGACAGCGCAAGCCAGAAGATATTGATGGCGGGATCAGCCTGTTTGACCGTCGGGTCGGTAACGCCATGCATGCCCTCGAAAGCCATGAGGAAGTGTCCGAGCGCCAGCAGGATGCCGCCGAACAGCACACCTTTGCGCTGTCCCAGCCAACGGTCTGCGATAAGGCCGCCTATGATCGGCGCGACATAGACGAGGCTGTTGTAGGAGCCATAGATCAGGTTCGCCTTGCCGTCGGCGAACAGCCAGTGCTTCGTCAGATAGAGGATGAGCAGCGCGCGCATGCCATAAAAGGAGAAGCGCTCCCACATCTCGGCATAGAACAGCACAAACAGCCCGCGGGGGTGACCGACGAATTCTTCGCTTCGCCGCGCCGAGATGAGCCCCCCGACGGCGAGCACCGCGAACAGCAGGACGGCCGCGATGGCGGCAGCCCAGTCGCCCTCGTTCCAGCTCCCGATTGGCTTCATATGCATGGGCGGCTCTCCGTGCGGCTGACAGGCCCGCGGCTGGCGGGAATGCGGCAAACTAGCCGCCAATTTCCGGCTGTGAAGAGGACTGCTCGCAACCTTCCCCAGCGAATGTCGCTCTGGATCAAGCAATTCCTAGCAATTTCAGGCCTAGCGGTTGCGAAATCGGGGGATTCGGCGTAGGTAGTCGCACTTGTCGAACTCCTGTCCGGCGTGTGGAGTTATCCGCCGGCTTGATGCTGAAGGGGAGACATCGCATGATCAGGTCTGAACTCCTGCAAATCCTGGCCAAGGAAAACCCGGAACTGCGCGCTGACGACGTCGAGCGGGCGCTCGACACGTTCTTCGACGAGATCGCCGGGCGGCTGGCCGATGGCGGCCGGGTGGAACTGCGCGGTTTCGGCGCGTTTTCGACACGCCAGCGCGGCGCCCGCAAGGGCCGCAACCCGCGTACCGGCGAAAGCGTCGACGTGCCGGCCAAGAGCGTGCCCTATTTCAAGCCGGGCAAGGACATGCGGGTCAGGTTAAACCCCTGATCGACGAGGCCGATATTGAAGAGGGAACGAATGGCTTACGGTTGCCGCTTGCCGATCCATCTGCCAAACCCGGCGCTCTGCCCGGGCGGACGTGGCGGAATGGTAGACGCAGCGGACTTAAAATCCGCTTGGGCATCCCAGTGCGGGTTCGAGTCCCGCCGTCCGCACCATGGGGGTTTTTGACGGGAAAGGTTTGAAACAACATTGACAAGCCCGGTCCAATCCGGCTTGATCGCTGCAAGATTCAGGAAATTCGAGCTGCAACAGGGAGCACCGAAGATGAGGTACCAGAAATCAACCGTACAGCGCCGCAAGCGCCTTCGCCTTGCAGCCATGCTCGGCGCAACCGCCATGACCGCGCCGATGTTCGTCGCCCCGGCAATGGCGGCCGAAGACGAGACCGTAGATAACCGGACGATCGTCGTCACCGTCAACAAGCGCGAACAGGAACTTATCGACGTTGCGGGCACGATCACCCTGATTACCGGCGACACTCTCGCCGAAACGGGCACCAACTCGGTCCGCGATCTTGCCAACATCACCACCGGCGTCCAGCTTGGCAACGCAGGCTCGATCTCGCAGCCGGCGATCCGCGGCGTTTCGACGATCAACGCGGGGTCCTACGAGAACAACGTCGTCGTGTTCATCGACGGTATTTACCAGTCGGTTCCGGCGGCGGTGAACATCGACCTTCCCAATGTCGACAACATCCAGATCCTCAAGGGTCCGCAGGGCACGATCTACGGACGCAACGCCACGGGCGGCGCCATTCTGATCAATACGGCCGATCCCGGTGACGAATGGGACGGCCATGCCGAGATTACCTATGCCCGCTTTGACGACAAGCGCATTGGTGCCGCCATTTCCGGGCCTCTCTCTGACCGCGTCGGCATTGCAATTGCCGGCTATTACCGTGAGACCGACGGCTATTACAAGCTGCGCAGCCGCACCGTTATCGGTGAGACCGACGGACGGGCGCTCGGCAACAAGCAGGCCTCGATCCGCGCAAAGCTGCATTTCGACATGACCGATACTTTCCGCGTGAAGATCGGCTATGCTTATACCTTGTCGCATGATCCGCGCGGCGTGTTCTTCACCCAGACCGAGAACTATTATCCGACGAATCTTTTCACTGGGGCTCTTGTCGTCGATCCGCGCAATCTCAGTCAGCGTGGAATCTTCGCGGGCAACCTGACTCCCAAGATCGACTTCGAACAGCATGAAGGCTCTGTCGGGCTCGAACTCGATACCGGCATCGGCACGCTGAAGTCGCTGACCGCTTTTTCGAACGCGACTAACCGCACCGAGTTCGACTTCGCCGGCACGCACCAGAACGATGCATACTCGTTCAGCAAGAGCCGCGACCGGATGTGGCAGCAGAGCCTCGATTACAACATCGATGCGATCGACAATGTCGATCTGGTCATCGGCGGTACCTATTTCCGAATCAAGACCGATTTCCCGACGCCCAACCAGTTCCTGGCCAACTTCAGTTACTTCCTTGGCGGGGTCGATCCAATCGACGACGTGCCCCTGTCGGGCTACACGCCGCTGTTCGAACGGGACTTCACCAGGGTCAAGGAAGCCTGGGCCGGGTTTATCGACCTGACGTTCCGTCCGACGGATCGCGTCGCGATCAACCTCGGCGGCCGCTACAGCAAGGAGACCCAGCGCATCGTTGGCTTCCAGTATGGCGTCGGCGGTGCCCCGGGCGGTTCGGTCACTTATGACACTCTACTTTTTGAGATGAACAATCCCGGGACACGGCTCCGGTCCAGCGAAAACAAGTTCACGCCGCGCGCCTCGATCACCTTCGAGGTTACGCCGAACACTAACATCTATGGGTCCTGGTCCAGGGGCTTCCGCTCCGGCGAATGGAACTCTGCGCCGCCCTGCACGAGCACGAGCTCCTGCCCGAGTCCGCAGGCCGCCCTTACGGACTGGATCCCGACCAAACCCGAAACCATAGACGCGTTCGAAGTCGGCGTGAAGCACGGCGGCAGCCGCCTGCGTGCGGAACTCTCCGGCTTCTACTATATCTACAAGAACCTGCAGCTCAGCCGCACCTCCTCAGTCGGCGGCGCCGCGCAGGTCATCCTGTCGAATGCCCGCCGGGCGAAGATTTACGGCATCGAGGGCAGCGCCGACTTTGCGGTTACCGACAACTTCAACCTCCATGCCGGCTTCACCTGGCTGCGCGCCCGCTATGGCAGCGGCGTAACCTTCAGCGGCACGGGCGTGAATCCTTCAACAGTCGGTTTCAGCGAGAATGCCGATCCGCTCAAGACGCTCCGGAATATCGGGCTTGAGCAGGACATTTCCGGATTGCGGATGCCGCGTTCGCCGGACTTCTCCGCCTTCTTCGGCTTCGATTACCGCATTCCCAACGAGGACGGCGGCATCGTCTTCGCGGCGAATGTCCGGTACAACAGCAAGCAGGTTCCGACCAACCCATCGATCTGGGGTGGCGAACCCACTTCGGACTATCAAGATCGCCTGAATCTAGATCCTACTGCACTTCCGGACAACACCGCCCTGCTTGGCGGCACGGAATTCGAATCCCGCGCCAACGAGCAGCGCACAATGATCCCCGGCTATGCCCAGATCAATGCGTCAGTCACCTGGACCGATCCTTCGGACACCTATTATGTCCGCGCCTGGGGCAAGAACCTGACCAACAAGATCTATGCTTATCACTACAATCCGATCGGCTCGGGCACCTATATCCAGATCAGTGAGCCGCGCACCTACGGCCTGACGCTCGGCGTCAAGCTGAACCCGAAGGATGCACCGC
>CAYPFE010000181.1:0-6577 GCA_964409895.1 uncultured Novosphingobium sp. | reverse complement strand
TCCTTCGATCCCGGTCTGGTCGGCGAGATCCACCTCGCTGGCCATGCAGTCGAACAGCACGAAGACGGTCCCCTGTTCATCGACGATCACGGCTCGGCGGTGAGCTCTGTGACATGGTGCCTGTTCGAGCGCTTTGTCGCCCGCGCCGGGCCAAGACCCGTGCTCGTCGAATGGGACACCGATATTCCCGAATACGACGTGTTGATGGGCGAGGCCATGCTGGCCCAATCGATCATGAACAAGGTGGCGCTCAGCCATGCAGCTTGAAGCGCTTCAGCAATCTATGATCGCGGCGATCGACCTTGGTCCGGATTATGTCGTGGATTCGGCGTTCCTGGGCGGACGCGCCGCAGCGCTGCGCGGATTGGCGGTCCATGCCAACACGATATCGCACGCAAGACTGGTGGCGATCGAGGAAACCTTCCCGCGCACGCGAGAAAGCCTCGGCGAGGAACGGTTCAATGCGCTGTCGCAAACCTATCTCGATCGGCCTCGCGTCGCAGCGGAAGCACATTCCGCGATCGGCAGGCATCTTCCGGCCTTCCTCGGCGAAGCTGGTTACGACGATTCCGCTGCACTCGCCGCCTTCGAATGGGCATGGCTGGAAGCCTATCATGCCGCCGAGGCCGAGGCGCTGGCACTTTCCGGGCTCGCCGGCCTGTCTGAGGAAGAACTGCTCCAGACCTGTCTTGCCCTTCATCCGGCAGCGCGGATGACGCGCGCGATCCGCAATGAAGTCCTGGAGATCTAGGTCCCCGGTATTTGCGATGCTCCGGCAGTTCTGATCACGCGCCCTGAAGCCGAAGTTCTGGTCGCGCCCGCCAGCCCTGTAATGCAGCGCCAGTTCGAAATTCTTGGCAAGGGCCAGCCGGTCTGTAACCTGCTTGAATGCGGCGGCGAACTAGCTGGCGAGGACAGTATGAAGGCGCTGATAGCCTTGCTGGGAGCCGGATCGCTTGTTCTTGCCTGATTGACGCCAGACCAGACCAAGGCTTTGCTGGAAGACTTAAGGGGGAATGCCATGTTCGCATTTTACGATCGCGCCGTAGCCGCTATCACTGGCCGCATCCCCGAAGGCGTCATGCTCCTGGTAACGCGGGTGGCTCTTGCCGGCATCTTCTGGCGCTCGGGCCGCACCAAGGTCGAGGAAGGCAGTCTGTTTTCGATCAGCGACACCACCTATTTCCTGTTCAAGGAGGAATATGCCGGCGTGCCGCTGCCATCGGATTTCGCGGCAGTCTTGGCGACCGTATCCGAACACCTGTTCCCTATCCTGCTGGTGCTCGGGCTGTTCACCCGGCTTTCCGCCCTGGCGCTGCTCGGCATGACCATGGTCATCCAGATCTTCGTCTATCCCGAGGCCTGGTGGCAGGTCCACATCCTGTGGACGGCGATGTGCCTGGCGCTGATCGTGCGCGGCGGTGGTGTGTTCGCGGCTGACAACTTCCTGGGCGGGATCGGCAGGAAGGCGCCAGATGCGCAGTGACGACGCCACTCTCGCGCGTCTGATGGCGCTGTCGCAGGGCGGAGACAAGCGCGCCTATGCGATGTTGCTCGATGAGGCAGGAAAGTGGCTCAGGATTTACTTCCGCCGTCGTCTGCCTCCCGACAGCCTGGAAGATGTCGTCCAGGAAATGCTGGTTTCGCTCCACCGCAAGCTGGCGACTTACGATCCCTCGCATCCGTTCCTGCCATGGCTGGCGGCGATCGCGCGCTATCGCTGGGTCGACCACCTGCGCAAGCTGTCCAGGACCCATGAAACCGCCATCGACACTGAGTTCGCCGTCGATTCAGAAGAGGAGGCGATTTCCGCCAAGCTCAGCCTGGAACGGCTCTTCACAATGTTGCCTGATGCCCAGGCGAAGGTGATCCAGCTGGTGAAGGTCAAGGGTTATTCGATTGCCGAAGCATCCGAGGCCAGCGGTCAAAGTCAATCGCTGGTCAAGGTCAACATCCATCGCGGCCTCAAGAAGCTCGCCGCCATGATTGAGAGAGAATGAATGCCATGGTTCGCAATACGAACGAGCTAATCTCCGGGCTGGTTGACGATCTCAAGCCCGCCGTACCGCTTCGCTTTTCGCGAGGAGTGGCAGTCGCGGTTGCCGCGCTTGTCCTGACGATTGGCCTTGCCACGCTGGGCCTCGGGGTCCGGCCTGATGTTGCGTCAGGCCATCCCCACGGCATGTTCATTCTCGCGGGCGGAATATTCCTGCTGCTCGGCATCGCCAGCATGGCCGCAACCGTCGCCATGAGCAGCCCGCGCGTCGGCAGCGGACGCAACGGCTGGGGCTGGGCCGCGGCGACCGCCAGCCTGCTGCCGCTTACGGCCATAGTCATCGCGCTGCTCGACGGGCCATCGGCATGGCTGGCGAGCGACCCGGGGCACGGCGTCATCTGCCTCGGTTTTTCGTTAGTGCTGGGATGCATCGTCGCGGTCGTCCTGACGAGCTGGTTACGACGCGGCGCGCCCGCCTCTCCGGAACGTGCGGGGCTGCTTACCGGCATCGCCTCGGGATCCGCAGGCATCGTCGCCTTCGGTTTCGTCTGCCCGATCAACGAGATCATGCATATCGGGCTGTGGCACGGCATGGCCGCGACGATCAGCGCGCTCGCGGGGTGGCTGATCGTGCCGCGATTGGTGCGGTGGTAATTTACTCGTCCGGGTTCGTCGCGGTGACCGCGTTCATGTAGAGGCTGTCAGGCGATTCCCAGTCGAGCCGGACGCGGCGGTGGGCGATCAGCCATTCCTCGCCGACCTTGCGGAATTCGTCGAGATAATAGCCTGCATGGTCCGGTCCGATATCGGTCCAGGCGACCCAGTAGGTGCGCGCCCGTGCCGTGTCCGGTCCGGTAATGTCGATCTTCGAGGTCGACAGGTGATGGCGGATGAAGCGCGACTGGTGGATTATGGGCGCGTCGGGATCGCGCTCCAGCCAGCGGTTCTGCCAGGCGAGAATAGCCGCCTTGCCCTTGTAGCTGAACGCCTTGTCTTCCGGGACGCCTTCGGACTCCATGATCCCGTCCTCGGTGAAGCAGGAGACATAGTCCGCAATCTTCAGCCGGTCGCCCGAGGTGTTGTACTTCGCCATGGTGTCGCGGATCGCCTCGCGGGCGAGGAGTTCTTCGAGTGTCATGGTGTGCTCCTTTCAGGTTCAGACCAGTGAACCGCCTAAATCAAGCAATCGTCCATCCCGCATCGACGCAGATGGCCTGACCGGTGACCGTGCGCGCTTGGTCCGAGGCTAGGAACAGCGCCATCTCGGCGATATCCTCGGGCGTACTGATGGTCTTCAGCGGCACGCCTGCGGCCGATTCCGCCCGCACCTCCTCATAAGAAATGCCGCGTTCGCCGGCGATGCGCTTCTGGTAATTCTGCAGCAGTTCGGTGTCGATCGAGCCGGGCACCAGGCAGTTGCAGCGCACGCCGTGCTGGCCGACTTCCTTGGCGATGGTCTGGCTGAGCATGATGAGTGCTGCCTTGGCCGCCGAATAATGCGTCTTGCGTTCAAGGCCACGGAGCCCCGCGCCCGAGGAGAAGGTCAGGATCGAGCCACTTTTGCGCTCCAGCATCGAGCGGTTGAGCACTTCGCGACTGCACAGCATCGCCGCCATGCAATCGACCTTGTAGGTGTCCAGAAAGTTGTCGACCGTCTGTTCCCAGATCCACAGGTCAGTGCCGGGCACAGCAGCGTTGCTCATCATCACGTCGACCTGCCCCCACGCGTCCATCGCAGCACCTACCATCTTCGCGACATCGTTCTCGTCGGTGACGTCGGCCTTCATGCCGATGGCCCCATTCCCGATTTCATGCGCGAGTTCCTCGCAGAGGTGCCCCTTGCGAGCGGCGACGACCAGCTTAGCGCCTTCCGCCGCCATCATCTTCGCCATCACCGGGCCAAGCCCCGTGCTGGCCCCGGTGACGATCGCGACCTTTCCTTCGAACCTGTTCATAGTGCCAATATCCTTCTCATGACCTCGTGGCTTTCATCCGAGCCATCGAGCGTGCGGTTGAACTTTTCCTGCACTCGCCAGCCGTCGGGAGTGCGCACCAGCGTCCAGTGGTTGATCGCCGCGCGCCAGACGAACCAGCGGTCGCCCTCGCGCTTGATGACGAAGGAATAACCAACGGCATCGGCTTCGTCGCCTTTGACCACGATCTTGGGAGGCGCCGATGTATGCGCGCTTCCTGTGCGGGTGAGGTCGATATGCCCCTGCTGCTCCCAGACATTGCGGATCTCATCCGGCGCTTCGAGCCGCCGGGTGCCGCCATCGGGCGTACCGTAATTGTATCCGCCACCCTCGATCCACTGCCCGGCCGCCTCATCAACGCAGCACGAATCGGCAAGCGGGCCATAGGCAGAGATCAGGTTCAGTATCTCAAGGTGATCCTCGGCCGCACGGCAGCGCTTTTCAAGCGCATCGAGCCGCTCTTCGATAGTCATTCCAGGTCCCTTCCCGAATCTTTTCGTCTTCGGCCGCATGTTCACCGCAGCAATTGCGCAGCGTCAAGGAAAGACGTGGGCAGGGACTCTAGTGGCACCATGGCTTGCCCCGCCCGGGGCGAGCTTCGACCCATCCGGCAAGATCCGAATTCCAGGAGTATCTCAATGCGCGTCGCCAGTCCCGAAGCCATGGCCATCGTCAAGTCCACCGCACCCGCGCTCGAGCAGCACGGCGTCGCGATCACCACCGCGATGTACAAGCGCCTTTTCCAGAACAAGGAGGTCGAGGCGATGTTCGACAAGGCCGCGCAGCAGAGCGGCGAGCAGCCGCGCCGGCTGGCGGCTGCGATCCTCGCCTATTCCAAGAACATCGACCATCTCGAGAACCTGACGGCGGCGGTCGAACGCATGGTCAGCCGCCACTGCGACACCATGGTGAAGGCAGAGCACTACCCCTATGTGGCCGAAGCGCTGCTGCCCGCGATTGGCGAAGTGCTCGGCGCGGACATTGCCACCGATGAAGTGCTCGGTGCATGGGGTGAGGCCTACTGGATGCTGGCCGACATCCTGATCGACGCCGAGAAGAAGGAATACGAGCGGCGAGCTGTCGCTCCAGCCTAAAGCTTGGGCAGGGTCACGCCCTTCTGGCCCATATATTTGCCGGCGCGGTCGGCATAGCTCGTTTCGCAGGGCTCGTTGCCCTGCAGGAACAGGAACTGGCAGGCGCCTTCATTGGCGTAAATCTTGGCCGGCAAGGGCGTGGTGTTGGAGAATTCCAAAGTCACGTGCCCTTCCCAGCCGGGCTCCAGCGGCGTGACATTGACGATAATCCCGCAGCGCGCATAGGTCGACTTGCCGAGGCAGATTACCAGCACGTCGCGCGGCACGCGGAAATATTCGACGGTGCGGGCAAGCGCGAAGCTGTTCGGAGGGATCACGCAGACGTCGGTCTTGCGGTCGACGAAGCTGTTGGCGGCAAAGTCCTTGGGATCGACGATGGCGTTGTCGACATTGGTGAAGATCTTGAACTCGTCCGCCACCCTTGCGTCATAGCCGTAGGACGAAAGCCCATAGGATATGCACCCGTCGCGCCGCTGCGCCTCGACGAAGGGTTCGATCATGCCGCTGCCGAGCGCTTGGTCGCGAATCCATTTGTCGGAAAGAATCGCCATGCGGCCTGATTGCCGATGGCGTGGAAGGGAGCAAGCGCGAAGCGCACAAGCGAGCCGGGTTATCCTCGCTTCAGGCTTTGACCAGCTCCCCCATCGTCGGCCCGATGCGGTCGGCGATGGCCTGGAGCCTGGGTGCGTCGAGGCCATAGGCTGCGACGGCGTTCTCCGACAGCATCGCCCTGATTTCAGCGTCCGGAGCGTCGCCCATCACCTGCCGGATCGAATCCATCGGCGTATGCCAGTCCGGCGATTCGATATGCGGGAAATCCCAGCCCCACATGATCTTGTCCAAGCCGATGGCGTGGCGCATCTCGACCTCGTTGCGCCTGAGGATGCTGGCGCCTAGCCAGCACTGCCGGTGAAAATACTCGCTGGGCGCAAGCGATATCGGCTTGTTCTTGTGATAAGCGAACTTCGGGTCCTTCGCCATCGCGTCCATCACCATCAGCGCATAGGGCACCCAGTCGATGCCCTGTTCAGAGAGGATCAGCCGCAGCTTCGGGTGCCGCTCGAACACGCCGCTCATGGTCATGAACCACAGCGGCCGGTGCGGCCACAGGGTGCATTCGATGCCGAACAGGATCGGCGCGTCGGGCCCGGTGCCGTAATAGGGGCTGCCGCCGCCGTTATGCGTGTGCACCGGCATGCCGAGATCGGCACATGCCGCCCACAGTGGATCGTAACGCGGATCATTCACGAAGGGTTCGTCGATATTGTAATAGACGAGCGGCAGCATCACGCCTGTGAGGCCGTTGTTCGCCGCCCAGGTCACCTCCGCGACTGCCGCGTCGACATCCGCCAACGATCCCAGCAGCGCGAGACCCAGCAGCCTGTCCGGTGCCGCCGAGCAGAATTCCGCCAGCCAGCGATTGTAAGCCTTCGCACCCACGAGCTTCAACTCCGGAGAATATTCGGCGCGCCACGGACGGTCGAATTCGCGCGTGTTGCCCATGAATGGCGGGA
>CAYPFE010000180.1:0-6586 GCA_964409895.1 uncultured Novosphingobium sp. | reverse complement strand
CTACAATTCCTGACCGTCCGTTCACTTGGCAGAAAGCAAAAACCTCCTAAATATATACCTGTCAGAGCGGCCCGAGGCGGGTTTCCCCCCTGTTGCCCGCGCCTCCTGGTTGGCAGCTTTGGCTTAGCGTGACGAACGCTCAAAGGAACCCTCGTCCCACCGCCCCCCGGGACGAGGGTTTTCTTTTTGGTGGCGTCCGTTCGCGATTGCTTGCGCAATCGCTGCGCCCGGTTCCAGCCCTCTCCCGTCCGAGGATCACGAAAATGTCCGGGGGACATTTTCGCCGAGGGGCCAGCCACCCGATACGCTACCGGATACGATATCGGGTGGCTGGGAGGGGGAGAGGGCTGGAACCGCAAGCCTTCGACGGATGTCGAAGGCGCACCCAACAAAGACTCCGGGTTTTCCTTTTCCGCCGCCCGGGCTAACGCCCTATCCATGATCAAGATCGCCAGCTGGAACATCAATTCGGTGCGCCTGCGCATGCCGCAGGTCGAACGCTTCGTGGAAAGCCATGCCCCGGACGTACTGTGCCTCCAGGAAATCAAGACGGTCGAGGAGCTCTTCCCGCATGAAGCGTTCGAGCAGCTCGGCTATGTCCACCGCGCCGTCCATGGACAGAAAGGCTATCACGGCGTCGCCACGGTCAGCCGCATCCCCATGGCGGAAGTGAGCCGCCATGACTGGCAGGACAACGGTGAAGCGCGCCATGTCGGCGTCGAACTCACAGACCATGGCATGGTGCTGGAGAACGTCTATGTGCCGGCAGGCGGCGATGTCCCCGATCGCGAGGCCAATCCCAAGTTTGGGCAGAAACTCGATTTCATTGGCCGCATGACGCGATGGGCGAAGAACATCGATAAGCCGACCCTGATCGTCGGCGACTTCAACATCGCCCCGCTCGAGAGCGATGTGTGGAATCACAAGCAGCTCCTGGAGGTCGTCAGCCACACGCCCATCGAGGTGGAGTCGCTGGCGCGCTTCCGGGACGCGCATGGCTGGGTCGATCTGGGCCGCGAGCATATCAGGGCGCCAGAGCGCTATTACAGCTGGTGGAGCTATCGTGCGAAGGACTGGCGGGCCGGTGACCGCGGGCGCAGGCTTGACCATATGTGGGCCTCGCCCGCACTCGCGCCGCAGGCCAAGGGTCACGAGGTGTTCGAGGACACGCGCGACTGGGAACAGTGTTCCGACCACGTGCCCATCATCACGGAGTTCGAACTCTGAGTGCGGACGGCCACCCCGAGGCGGCCAGGCGGGTAGCGCTGGCGCTGGATGCTCTACGCCACGGCTGGGCGATCCGGGTCGGCGATGGACCCACGCTGCTTCCCGCGGAAACCGGGTTCGGCGAGAGACTGCACTCCGATCGCATGCTGATTTCCTCGGCGCGCGCGGTGACGCTCAAGCTCGCCAACCAGCGAGAGGCCGCCGTGCCCGAGGCGCCCGTGCTGATCCGCGCGGCTGAGCCCTTCACGCTCGAGACGGCGCGAGCCGTCGCTGATCCCGCGCTCGATTTGCGCCATCCTATGAAGGGACCCTTTGCTGCCGAGCATATCGACGATCTAGCGGCGGCAGGCTCGGCAATGGAACTGGCCCGGCTGGCAGGCGTGCTGCCTGCCTTCCTGGTCGACCCCGAACCTGCGGACCTCGCGCAACAGGTCGAGGCAGCCGATCTCGACGCCTGGAGCGACACTGGTACGCTGAAGATCGCCGCGCGCGCGCGGCTGCCCGTCACCGCCAGCGAGGATGCCGAAATCGTTGCTTTCCGCTCGGCGGATGACATGCGCGAACATGTCGCGCTGGTAATCGGCAGGCAGGACGGCTCTCGCCCTCCACTGGTGCGGCTCCATTCCGAATGCCTGACGGGCGACATTCTCGGCAGCCTCAAATGCGATTGCGGCCCCCAGCTCGACGCGGCACTGGCCCGCATGGCCGAGGAAGCCGGCAAGGGCGGCTGGGGCGTGCTGCTCTACCTGAGGCAGGAAGGGCGCGGCATCGGCCTTGTCAACAAGCTCAGGGCCTACCAGCTCCAGGACCAGGGTTTCGACACAGTCGATGCCAACAACCGGCTTGGCCTGCCGACCGAGGCGCGCGATTTTCCCGTCGCCGCGCGGATGCTGTGGCTGCTGGGCGTCAGCGAGATAAGGCTGATGACCAACAATCCGGCCAAAGTTGCCGCCCTGGAGGTCGAGGGTGTCACTATCGCCGAACGGGTTGCCCACAAGCTGTCGCCCAATCCGCACAACGCCCGCTACCTCGCCACCAAGCGGGACAGGGCAGGCCACTTGCTTTGAGGCGAGACTAGCGCCTCTCGAACCGCATAAGTCCGGTGCCTAGCGCATTGTCGCCGATTGCCAGCCGCTCGCCGGTCCAGTCGGCAACGAAGGTGCTGCGGCGGGAAACGCCAGTGGCGAAGCGGGCGCCGTTGCCGAAGATCTGCAGGCCTTCCGAGCTGTGCCAGACATCTTCGGCACCCACCGCGATGAAGGCGGAATAATTCTCCTTGTCCCGGCCCTGGACGAACCAGTTGCCTGCAATCCGGCCGGTCGCACCGGCAGGCAGGTCGATCATGTAGTTGGTGGCAGCACCCGCAGTGTCGTCAAAACTCGAATCGAGGACCGTCACGTGACCGCTGCGGTCCTTGACGTAATGTCGGCCACGTCCCGCCTCGAAACGGCTGCGGGTGACAGTGAGCGCGCCATAGTCACCGATGTAGATCGAGTGCGCGCAACCGCACGAACCCTCACAGGTTCCGAGCCGGGTGAAGCTGGACTTGTCGATGGTGATCGTGGAGCGCGGATCGTTGCCACTCAGGATGCCCTGCTCGCTGTCGCGAAACCAGCTCTGCGCCACCGATAGGTTGCCCTGTTCCAGTCGGATGCCAGCACCGTTGCGATCCGGCACCCGCATATTGGCAAAGACCATGCCCTCGATACGCGCATTGCGCCCGCCCAGCACCAGCGCCGCCTTGCCTTCGCATGCCACGCCGTCGAGTATCGCCTGTCCCGGCACCTCGGCCTTGTAGGTGATATCGCCGGCGCGCTGGATCGCGCAATCGGCGAAACGCGCCGACATGAAGCGGATCGTGCCGCGACCGCCGCCGATCGCATCGACGGCGTCCTGAAGGCGCTGATAGGTGCGTCCGGTTTCCTCAACCGTGTAGGGCGCAGTTTGCTGCTGGGCAGGGGCCTGTCCGGCTGTGAAGACAAGCGACGCGAACGCCACGGACAGTGCGAGGAGGCTACTGGGTTTCATGACCGGATACTAATCCTGAGTGGGTTTGCACGCACGCGTAATTCCAGGCACGTCCCTTTAGAGGACAGCATCGAGGCAATTACCTAACGTTTGTCCCGATTCACGGAATTTTGCATCGAAATGCGTTTGCCATTCCGGTTTTGCTTGAAACCAGATCGAATCAATCCTATTAAGGATGGTGCGGACCGGGCCCCTCTGGCGCGGCGCATCGGCCAACTGGCGATGAGCTGCGTGATGTCGGACCGCATCGGATGAGACCGATGCATTGGGCTCCTGCGCTGCCCTGCCACCTCCCACCTCAGCGCACCGGGTCCCGCATCGGCTCATCCGATCGAACGCAACCGCTTCGATAGGGATTCGATAATGTCCGACACAATGTTCCGCATCTTGGAACGCCACCAGAAACTCGACGACCTCCTGCGCCGCGCCCAGCGCCGCCGCTACGTGGATCCGATCGAGATTTCGCGCCTCAAGAAGTTGAAATTGTTGCTCAAGAACCGGCTTGCCCGGCTGTTGCGCAAACGCGCGGTAGCAAGCTGAGCCTGGCCCAGAGGCGCCGGAGCGTCCCCCTCGCACCGGCGCCTCCTTTTCCTGAGGAACAAAATTCATTGAAATCCTGTTTGCTGACTGGCTCGGCACGCCGGCCTGGTTCTGGCTGGCCTTCGCCGCAGTGGTCGTGGTGCTCACCGCCTTCGACCTCGGCTTCCTGCACAAGGAAGACCGTGAGATGGGCGTTTCGGAGAGCCTCAAGCTCTCCGCCTTCTACATCGCCATTGCGCTTGCCTTCGGCGCCTGGGTCTGGGCCGCCAAGGGTGCGGCTTCCGGTGTCGAATACTACACCGGCTTCTTCATCGAGAAGGCGCTGTCGATCGACAATGTCTTCGTCATCTCGATGATCTTCACCTATTTCGCGGTGCCGGCGAAATACCAGTATCGCGCACTGCTCTGGGGCATCGTCGCGGTGATCGTGCTGCGCGGCATCATGATCGCGGGTGGTGCGGCGCTAGTCGCCGAGGCCTATTGGGTGCTCTACCTGTTTGCCGCCTTCCTGATCGCCACCGGCATCAAGATGCTGTGGTCGGTGGATCATCAGCCGGACATTTCGAAGAACCCTGTGGTGCGCTGGATTTCCACGCATATGCGGGTGAGCAAGGAGCACCACGGCGCGAGCTTCTTCGTGAGCGTGCCCGACGAGAAGACCGGCGCCATGGTCCGGGCGGCGACGCCGCTGTTCCTCGCGCTGGTGGTGATCAACCTTGCCGACATCGCCTTCGCGGTCGATTCGGTGCCGGCGATCTTCGCGATCACGACCGACACCTTCATCGTCTACACCTCGAACATCATGGCAATCCTGGGCCTGAGGGCGCTCTATTTCGCGCTCGCCGCAATGGTGCACCGTTTCCATTACCTGAAATATGCGCTGGCCCTCGTGCTGGTGTTCATCGGCTCGAAGATCCTGATCGCCGATTTCGCGCTGGGCGGCGCCAAGTTCCCGCCGGCAGCGAGCCTTGGCGTGACCTTCGCGCTGATCGCGGGCGGCATCGGCTGGTCGCTGTGGAAGACGAGGGGGCAGGCCGCTTCTGTCCCATGATGGGCCGATCAGGAGGGGATGCGCGGATCGCCTTGCGTTATGATACGGAATGGCGCACAACTTTGCGCTGAGTTTTCGAGTCGAAACAGGCTCGATGGGCTGTTTGCGGCAGTGCCGCGAATATCCTCTGACGAGCCCGGGACGCCGGTGCGCAGTTCCCCGCGCGCCGGCGTTTTCATTTGGTGGTGGATTGGTCAGCCATTGCCTGATATATGTGATTCACATAGTTTGGTGGCATGGAGTTCGAATTCGATCCGGCCAAAGACGAGGCCAATCGCTTCAAGCACGGGCTGCGGCTGTCGTTTGGCGTCGAGATTTTCGCTCATCCCGATCACGTTGTTGTGCCGACGGTGCGGCTTGGGGACGAGGAGGAGCGTTTCAAGGCGATCGGCCTTGTAGGCGAGAAGCTATACACCGCTGTCCATGTCTGGCGCGGGGAGGTGGTTCGCTTCATATCGGTGCGAAGGAGTAATGACGGTGAACAAAGAGGCTACGATCGCTATTCCGGCCGATCCGAATGACCCGGAAGACCGGGACGTTACCGTCGCCGCGCTCGAACGCGGACTGATGGGGCGGCGCGTGCGCAAGCTGCGCAACCGGCTCGGTATGACCCAGCAGGAATTCGCCGATGTCTTCGGCATCCCTGCCAACAGCATCCGCCAGTACGAAATCGGCCGCTACATGCCCCCCGCCGCCGTGCGTGCCTATCTCAAGGTGATCGAGGCGGAGCCGGAAATGGTGAAGCGGGTTATGGCTGGGTGAAATGCACTATGGCATAACCGAATTTTCAACAGGCCTTGCTGACAGGAACCGGTTGGCCATGTCTGCCCGATAGAATTCTCTCAATACTTTCGCGTTTCGATCGAAAGCGCGCCATCCAACCTGCCCAGTTCCCGGATTATGGATGCCGACAGGATAATGATGCTTGGCTCGGAAACCGGGAGCACTTTTGACCTCGTGTTTTGCGAGAGGCATCCTGATTACAGAAACATCATGGTAGAGGTCGGATAGGCTGGAGAAATTGACCCCTGATCCCCGAACTTTCCGGAGAGGCTCGTAAAGTCCAAAGACCCACAGTATGGAGAGCGCAACGCATTGCGTCATGAAAAGCATTGTATCTTCGTTGTTATCATTATTTTTGAGCAACTCACCCAGCACGCCTTCAAAATCCAATAGTGGAGCCTCGGCATGGCCAAGCATTTGGACATCCAGCATCAGGAACGGATTGCCCGGCTCAGACCAGAGCGCTCCCGCATCCACCCATAGTTTCAGCCGGTCAGAGTCAAATATCACCGCCCCCCCAGGTCCCCCTTGCCGACCGTCCCGCTCGCCATCTCCAGCATGCGGTCGAGGCTCTTCTTGGCGGCCAGGCGCATGCCTTCCTCGATCTCGATGCGGGGCTCCAGGTCACGCAGGCACAGGTAAAGCTTTTCCAGCGTGTTGAGCGCCATATAGGGGCAGATGTTGCAGGCGCAGTTGCCGTCAGCACCCGGTGCGCCGATGAAATTCTTGCCCGGCAGCGCCTTTTCCATCTGGTGGATGATGTGCGGCTCGGTGGCGACGATCAGGGTGTCGCCTTCGAAGCTCTTGGCATAGTTGAGGATCGAGCTGGTCGAGCCGACATGGTCGGCATGGTCGAGGATATGCGGCGGGCATTCCGGGTGCGCGGCGACGGGCGCGCCCGGATGCTGGGCCTTGAGCTTGAGGAGCTCGGTCTCGCTGAACGCCTCGTGGACGATG
>CAYPFE010000179.1:0-6598 GCA_964409895.1 uncultured Novosphingobium sp. | reverse complement strand
AACCCTATTAGAGAAACCCAATATCACTGGCCCAGCCTCAGGGGGCTAGACAAGTCCCCGTTCGGCTTTCGTCAACGGCGCCAACTACCGCGTCGACGGCGGCCAGGTGCAGTCGATCAACTGATTGCCCCCTTGCCCCCGCCCGCGCTTCGCGGCATGTGAGCGAGCATAAAGGGAGTCACCAATGACCGACCAGGCAACGCTCGAAAAAGTCTATCCGCAATCGCTCGACGGAATCCGCACCGAATTTCCCGACGCGCCCGAACATGTCCCGCCCGAAGTGATCGTCGATCTCGGCGCGGCGATGGGCAATGTGCCCAACGACCTGGTCGATCCATACGAACCTTTCGGCTGGCTCGCATCGCCCGACCTGCCAAGGCTGCTCTATAACAAGCCGGCGGCGGGCGGACTTGGCGCGGCAGCGGCCGGCGCAGGCATGCGCGGCAACTGGGTCGCGCACCGATATGAGGATATCGACCGCGTCTATACCGACAACGAGCATTTCTCGAACAAGGGCACCGCCGAGTTCCAGTCGCTGATCGGCGAGACATTTCCCTCGATTCCGCTGGCGATCGATCCGCCCGACCATGCGCAATACCGCATGTTCCTGACCCAGTTCCTCGGGCCAGCGACGATCGCCCGGGTGATGGAGCCGGTGATCCACGAAGTGCTCGACGAAATGATCGGCGAGATCGCCGACAAGGGCGAAGTCGACATGGCCTGGGATTTCGCGCGCGTCTTCCCGGTCCGCATTTTCATGCACATGATGGGCTTTCCGCGCGAGAAGTTCGACGACTTCCTCGAGTGGGAATGGAACATCCTCCATTCCGGCAGCCTCGAGAAGATGCAATGGGCGCTCACCAACGTGCTTCAGTTCCTGCGCGGCTTCATCGCCGAGAAGGAAAAGAACCCCGACGAGTTCCTCACCAGCTCGATCGTCCACGGCAATACCCGGGGCCGGCCATTCACCGAGGACGAGAAGATCGGCATGGTCTGGTTCCTGTGGCTCGGCGGGCTCGACACCGTCGCCGCGACGATCAGCCAGATGTACCGCCGCATGGCGCTGCAGCCGGAAATCCAGGAGATGCTGAAAAGCGATCCCTCGCTGATCAACGGCGCGGTCGAGGAGTTCCTGCGCACCCAGCCGATCCTGTCATCCGGCCGCCGCGCGACCAAGGATTTCGAGTGGCACGGCTACCAGATCAAGGCGGGTGACAGCTTCTCCTGCCTCAACCCGGCGGGGAATTTCGATCCTTCCCGCTTCGAGAACCCGCGCAAGTTCGATCCTACCCGCAAGGGCAACCGCCACTTCACGCTGATCGCGGGGGTTCATTCCTGCCTTGGCGGGCACCTCGCGCGGCGCGAACTCAGGCTGCTCCTCGAAAAATGGTTCAAGGCGATCCCGAACACCTTCCGGATCAAGGAAGGCACCGATTCGAGTGTATTCCCCGGCCTGATGTCGATCCGCAACCTGCATATCGAATGGGACGTTTTAGGCGGTAGCGCCTAGGGAGATGTCGTGTTAGCCTTCCCCGCAAGGCTCTGAACCGGGTCAGGAGAGGAAGTCGCATGGCAACCCAATTCGCGAAACCCGGTGAGCGCGTCAGCAAGGCGCCATTGAGCAGCGAGCTCGACCTGTCGGGATATGCAAGGCGGGTCTCGACCGAGCGCTACTGGGATCCGGACTACAACGCCCGCGAGCGCGACAACCTGTGGATGCGGGTGTGGCATATCGCCGGTCGCGCCGAGGAGATTCCCGAGGCCGGCGACTGGATGGAACACCGTCTGTTCGACCAGTCCTATGTGCTGGTGCGCGGGCGCGACGGGGTCATCCGCGGCTTCGTCAACGCCTGCCGGCATCGCGGCAATGCCTTCTGCGAAGGGCGCGGCAATTCGGCGCGCTTCACCTGCCCCTATCATAACTGGTCTTATGGGCTGGATGGAAAATGCCTCTCGGTCGCCCGGCCCGATTTCGACGGGACGATCGACGAGTTCGTCGGCGCGCCGAAGGAAGACCTGGGGCTTGTCGCGGTATCGGTCGAGTGCTTCGCCGGCTTCGTCTTCCTCAATCCAGATCCGGACGCCGCGCCGCTGGCCAATTTCCTGGGCGACGCGAAGGACATGCTCGCACCCTACCGCATCGACGAGATGGTCGCCCACGGCATGAACGTGCGCGAAACGATCGAGTGCAACTGGAAGGTGGTGATGGACGCGTTCCAGGAAGGCTACCACGTCCAGGGTGTCCATCCCGAACTCGCCCATATGACCAATCTCGGTGCTGAGCATTGCGTCATCACCGGCGAGCATGCCGTCACCTGCGTGCCCTTTGCCGCGTCCAACCAGGCCGGGCTGGGACTTGAGGAGGAAGTCGAGGGCTATCTCAACCTGCCGGTCGACAATTTCCCGGGCTTCGCGGAAGCTCTGCCGCGCTTCGCCGAAATCGTCGAAGGTTATCGCAAGGCGGACGGATCGCTGGACCTACCCGATGGCGTCACCCCGATCGGCATGCTGCAACAGGCAGTGCGCGACAAGCTCACCGCCAAGGGGCTCGACGTCAGCGGCCTCACCGATGATCAGATGAGCGACTATCAGTACTGGTTCCTGTTCCCCAACGTCTTCATGCAGGTGCGCTCGGGCGATGGCACCGCGATCATCGCCGAGCCGCATCCCAGCGGCGATCCCAACCGCTGCCGCTGGCGCGCCATCGCCCTGATGTGGTTCCCGCCGGAACAGCGCGAGGCCCGGCGCGAGCCCCTCACGGAGATCGCGGAAGGCGATCACTTCCCTTATTTCCTGGCGTTGCAGCAGGACTTCGACCAGATGGCGATCCAGCAGCGTGGCCTGAGGAACCGGCAGATGCCCTGCCAGATGCTGACGAAGCAGGAGCCCAAGATCCACCATTTTCACGAGCGGGTGGACCATTGGGTCGAGAGCGGGCGGGCCGGCTGACGTGACCGTAAGGACAGGCGATATCGAGCTTACCGCCGCAGCCTGGCGCGCGGGCGAGAAGATGTATGCGACGCTGGGCTCGCCGCTCTATTCGGCGCTGTGTCGGGACGGGGTGGAGGATTCCGAAACCCTTGCGCTCTCCGCCGGCGGGCTGGATGCGGCATCGGCGGTCCACCTGTTCACCTCGGTGCATTACATGCTGCTGGGCGGGGTGGAGCATGAGGTTACGCGCTATTTCGCGACGCTTGCAGACGAGCCTGCACCGCCGGACGAAGCCTGGCCGCATTTCCGCACCTTCTGCCTCGAACATCGCGAGGAACTGAGCGAACTGATCGCGACAAGGCCGGTGCAGATGACCTATGCCTACCGCTGCCGCAGCGTGTTGCCGCCGATGAGCGTGGTGGCGGACATGGCCGGCGAACCGCTCAACATCATCGAGCTCGGCTGTTCGGCAGGCGCGATGCTGGTCTTCGACAAATACGGTTACGAATACCGGGAGGGTGAGCATGTCGGCGACGCCGATTCGCCCATCCAGCTCAGGGGCGAGTTGCATGGCGGCGGCCCGGCGCTGCGCATCCCCCGGATCGGCAGCCGCACTGGGCTCGACCTCAATGTCATCGATCCTTCCGACGCCGACGACCGCCGCTGGATGATTGCCACCTGCTATCCCGAATTGCGCGAAGACCAGCGCCAGCTGTCGGACGCGATGGAACTGGTCGCCGCTTCGGGCGCGACCTTCCACCAGGGCGACGCGCTGGAGCACCTGCCCCGGGTGCTGGCCGAAACCCCGGACCCCGTCTGCGTCTATCACTCGGCCTGCCTCTATTACTGGAGCGACGAGGAAAAGCAGGCGCTTGAGGATCAGCTTCTCGAACTGAGCAAGGGCCGGACCATTCACCGCATCAGTATCGAGACCACCAGCGAGGCCAACCGCTGGCTGGAAGGCCGCAACGAGACGCTCGATACAGACAGCGAGGCTGCCCGGGCCACCGGCGAGATTGTCGTCACCCGCTATCGCGACGGCGAAGCGAAATCCGAGTGGCTGGCTGCGTTCACCCCGGACTTCGGGACCCTGTGGTGGCGCGATGATGGCTGATTGGTGGCGTTTTGGTGGACGCCTCGCCGCCTCGCAATCAGCCGGTCAGCGGCGGAATGGGCTCGATCGGCTTGAGTAGCACCAGCGGGATCTGCCGGCCCTTGGTCAGCGTCTGGTACTGCTTGAACGGCCGGAACATGCCGACCATGTAGTCCCAGAAGGCCTCGCGTTCCTCGCCCTCTTCAGGTTCACGCCAGCTTGCGCGGAAAGCCTGCGTGGCGACCTGGATGCGGACCTCGTCCTGTTCGAGAATGTTGAGGTACCAGGCCGGATGGGTGGGCGCGCCGCCCTTCGATCCGACGATCACCCATTCTCCCCGGAATATGCCGTAAAGAATTGGGATAGTGTGGATATTCCCGGTCTTGCGCCCCCTGGTCTGGAGCAGCAGCGTCGGCAGGTAGCCCGGCCCGCCGACATAGGTGACGTCGACGATGTGGCCCTCCTTGCCACTGGTGTCGCGATAGATCTTGTCGTGAAACTCGATGAAGCGCATCGCCTGCGCCAGGACTTCCGGATCGTGCTTGTAGGCCATTTCTGTTCCCGCCGATTTGCTTGCTGAAGGCGCGTTGGCAAACGCCCTGCACCTGCCTATGCCAAGCAGCGCGGCGATTCAATTCGCGCGACAAGAACCAGACGAACGACACGGGAAAGGAACGCAAAATGGCCGTCGATGCCTCCGAACTGATGAAAGTACCGCAGCTCCTGAAAATGGACGAGTTGCTGAAGGACCAGACGGCCATCGTCACGGCGGGCGGCGGCGGTATCGGCCGGTCGATCGCGCTGCTCTTCGCGCAGGCAGGCGCCAACGTCGTGATCGCCGACATATTGCCCGACCGCTGCGAGGAAGTCGCCGAGAAGGTACGCGGCTTTGGCCGTAAGGCGCTCCCCATACCCACTGACATGATGGATTCGGACGCGGTGAGGGCCATGGTCGCCAAGGCCGACGAGACTTTCGGGCGCATCGACGTGCTGGTCAACAACGCCGGCGGCGGCTCCAAACGAAAATTCGTCGATCAGTCGGAGCGCTCATGGCGGCGCACTATCGACCTCAACTTCATCTCGATGCTGGCCGCGACCCAGGCGGCATTGCCGGTGATGATCCGCGAAGGGCGCGGCGGTGCGATCGTCAACAATTCCAGCATCGAAGGCTCACGCGCCTGTCCGAACTACGCGGTCGCGACGTCGCTCAAGGCGGCGATGAACGGCTTTACCCGAACCCTGGCGCTCGAGGTCGCGGACGACGGCATACGCGTCAACGCGATCGCGCCCGACGAGGTGGTGACGCCTGGCATCTTCGGCACCACCATTCCGAGGGAAGACCGCAGTGAACCCGTCGGCCCGTCGCTCGCCTATCAGAAGTCCTCGGCAAGGCGCATCCCGCTCGGCCGCTATGGCGGCGCCGACGAATGCGCGCAGACGGCCCTGTTCCTTGCGTCCGAAATGTCGAGCTACATCACCGGCACGATCGTCGCCATCGACGGCGGTACCTGGGCTTCTTCAGGCTGGATCCGGGACCGCAAGGGCGAGTGGGTGCTGGCCGAGGTGTTCGAAGAGGATAATGAGTAGAGTCTTGTGGCGTCTATTCGGGCATTCTACCGAATGCCCTGCGCCCGGTTCCAGCCCTCTCCCCCTCCCAACCACCCGATATCTTGCCGGATAGCTTATCGGGTGGTTGGGAGGGGGAGAGGGCTGGAACCGCAAGGAAGGGACGGATGTCCCGACCGCACCCGACAAACGACTCTTCAGTCGGGCTTGCTTTCCACCCACTCCAGCAGCGCTGCAAGGCAATCCCGGCCGAGCTGCTTCGAGCGCTCGGGGCTCCAGCCCTGGCGGTGGCACGGCGCGGGGTCGTGGTCCTTGAACGGCATTTCCAGCGTCATCGAAACGCAGCCAAAACGTTCCGCCAACTGGTTGGTTGCCATTGATAAATTTCCCTTCCCAGGCCGGGCAACCGGATAGCCGAGCTTGGTCTGGAAATCGGGTGTGCGCCTTTCGAGGATCGCACAATATCGGCGGTAACCTTCGCGCTGTTCGTCCCTGAGCGAGGGAATGCCATCGAAGCCGGCCATGAACACCGCCGGGATCGCCTCGTCGCCATGCACGTCCATCGCGAAGTCCACTCCGCTGGCGTCCATTGCATTGCGGATCGCCAGCACTTCGGGCGAGTGCTCGCGCGTCGGATCGGACCATTCGCGGTTGAGATTGACGCCCATTGCATTGGTCCTGAGATACCCGCGTGCCGAACCGTCCGGATTGGCGTTGGGCACGATATGCAGCCGGCATTTGCGGCGCAGCTCGCGCGCCATCGTGTCGGTGGGGTCAGTGAGCCGTTCGAGCGCGCCCTCCATCCACCATTCAGCCATGCTTTCACCGGGATGCTGGCGCGCGAACAACCAGACCTGCAAGGGCCCCGCACCCATTTCTAGGCAATCGATGGGCCGTCCATCCAGCGTGGTCCCTAGCGAGCGATAGGCGACACTGCCGCGCCCGGAGATCCGGGCGACGAGATCCTGGTGCCTTTCAAGCGAATAGGGCGCGAAATAGGCAAACCAG
>CAYPFE010000178.1:0-6618 GCA_964409895.1 uncultured Novosphingobium sp. | reverse complement strand
CAGGTCGATAGCCAGGGAATTGTTGGCGGTGCGCCCTTTGCTTTTGCTGCTGAAGCGCGTCGGGTTGGCGACTGTCAAGGCTGACCTTCTACGTGCCTGAAGTTAAATCGAAAAACGGTCAATTCGAAGCGCCGCCTCGCGGGAAAGGCCGGGAAGCGGTCGTCCTGCTGTCGGGAGGGCTCGATTCGATGGTCACCGCAGGTCTTGCCGCGGAGGCAGGTTTTCGGATCAATGCGATGACCGTGGACTATGGTCAGCGGCATAAACGGGAAATCGATGCGGCGCGTTCGATTGCCAGCTCGATCGGTGTCCATCGCCACCTCGTCTTCCCGCTCGATCTGACGCAGATCGGTGGATCGGCGTTGACCGCGGACATAGCAGTGCCAAAGTCAGGGGTAGGGGAGGACATACCGGTCACCTATGTCCCCGCTCGCAACCTGATATTCCTCTCGCTCACATTGGCCTGGGCTGAAGCGATCGGGGCGTCCGACTTGTTCATAGGCGTGAATGCGGTCGACTACTCCGGCTACCCCGATTGCCGCCCCGAATTCATCGAAGCTTTCGCTTCATTGGCGAATCTTGCAACCAGGGATGGAACTCGGGGCATGCCTTTCAGTCTGCATGCGCCTTTGCAGAACCTTTCAAAGGCGCAAATTGCGTTGGAAGCCAAGCGCCTCGAAATGGACCCAGGCTTGAGCTGGTCCTGCTACGATCCATTGCCGGACGGCAGGGCGTGCGGTCTATGCGACAGCTGCCGGTTGAGGAAGGACGGCTTCGCGTCTGCGGGCATCGACGACACCACCCGATACGCTGAATAGCTCGCGCTGCCTAAGGTTCAGGGCGTCAGCAAATCCGTCCAACAAAAAAAGGCCGGAGGATTTCTCCCCCGGCCCTTTTTGTGTGGTGCCTTACGGTGAGGCTCAGTTACCCGAGCCCGGTCCGTAGGTGACCTCGACACGGCGGTTCTGCAGTTCGCGCACGCCGTCTTCTGTCGGCACGCGGTTCTGGCTTTCGCCGAAGGCCTGGCCGGTGATCGCACCGTCCGGGATACCCCGTGCGGTGAGGTAGCCACGTACTTCGGTGTTGCGCCGTTCGGACAGGCCGATGTTGTAGCGCGCCGAGCCGGAGCGGTCGGCGTGGCCCGCGAGCATGACCGGGACGCGGTCACAATGGGCGTATGCAGCCACTGCGCTATCCAGCACCATCGCTGCTTCCGACGTGATGACCGACTGGTCCCAATCGAAGAAGACGATGAACGGCCCCTTGTTGCACACCGGCTTCGCGACCGGCGGCGGAGGCGGCGGGGGGGGCGGCGGCGGTGGCGGGGGCGGCGGAGGCGGCGGGGGAGGTTCCGCCGGGCCGCCGAAGTTGTAGACGATGCTCGCCTTCATGCTGTGCGAGCGCCAGCGGGACTTGATCGGATCGCCAAAAGCATCGGGAGCTTTCAGATTATTGACGTTGTGGAACACATAGCGCAGGCCGAGATCCAAGTTAGGTCCAACGGGGACCCGGACGCCAGCAATCAGCTGCCATGCGAATCCGGAATCCGACGCATCAAGCAGAGCGAAGTCAAACCCTCCCAGCGGATCGAGAATTCGGGTCTTGACCCGCGACACACCCGCGCCCGCGCCCAGGTAGCCCTGGACGCCATCGTCATCGCCAAGATCGAGCAGGCCATTGAGCATGAAAGACAAACGAGTTGTGCTGCCGTCGACATCTTCTTCGAATTCTTCGAAACTATCGTCGAATGTCAGTATGTCATTGCTAACCCTGCTGTAGCTAGCTTCAGTTTCGAGCCGGAACATGCCAAAATCGTAGCCAACGATCAGTTCGCCATCCCAACCGGTTTTCGTGTTGAGCTTGACAAAAAGCTCCGGATCATCTGCGGAGCGAAGAGTAGCGTCTTCCACGACCGTCGGGCCGACATCGAGTTCCACGTACCATGAATCTTCGCGGGCCATCGCGGGCGTTGCTAACGCCGTCGATGCCAGCGCCATTCCTATGACAATTTTGCGCATACTCTTGATCCCCTAAGAGAAATAGTGAGCCACCTTACTGGGCGGTTTTTACATTTTCCAATTTTGACGTGCAAGATCGCAATCGACGCAACTGTTGCTAAAATGTTGCACATCCGGGTACTTCGAGAAAAAAATGCCCGGATGAGGGCACGATTAGGCTGCAGTCGCGTCCATTTTGATAGTCAGCTACGGTGTCGAGGGCAGTACACCGGCTGCCCGCAACGCGGTGATTAAGGCGTCGATGGCTGCTCTTGCTTCGTTGTCGACAACCGATTCACCTGCGGGCGATGCCGGTGCGGTGGCCATGGACCATCCCCCTAAATACAGCATGACCTGACCCGATACACGGTTGAGAAGCTGCATTCCGTCACGCGGGACTATGAAAAGCCAGTTCCCGCTTTGCCGGCAAGCAATCGAACCGTCATGGCCAAGCCAATCGCCGGTTGCTGAAGTGCCGACGAGCCAGTTCTCACCATCAGACGGCGCACCGGGCGGGTCTGTGGCTTCCCCTTCGATAGCGCAATGCAGAATTGCGTCTGACAGGGCAAAGGCCTCGTTGACGAAGAATTCCCTCTGCGCCTGGCCGGCAAGCATGGCTGTGCTGGGGACCGCGCAGCGATTCCGGCTCGAACGCAGAGTACAGGCTTGCCTGCGCCCCCCAAGGCCAGGTCAACCGGTGCAACGACGGTTCAATCACAGGCATGCGATCCGGCGGGGAGCAGGCAAGGATGCCGCTTTGCCCCTCGACCATGATGCGGCGCGCTTCGGCCAGATTGGCACCGACCAGGGCTATGCGTGCATCCGGATCGGTCTCGGCGATCCGGCGCACCCATTCCGCACCCGCACGGGTCTTTCCGAAGCCCCGGCCGGCAAGGATCAACCAGACGCTCCAGTCACCCGGTGGCGGAAGTTGTCCCGAGTGTGCCTGGACGTTCCATGTGAGGCCGAATTCGTTGCGTTCGTCCTGTGAAAGCGCTTTGGCGAATTCCGCAGGCTCACCGTCCCTGAGCTCGACGTACCAATCATCCTCCTCAGTCATTTTCGGATTCCAGGTCATCCGCCTCTGATTGGGCCCTTCGCGCAAGTACGCGCTCTCTAAGCAGCGCTACCTTGAGCTCGATTGACGCCTGGATTTCCGCCGCTTCGACGTTGACGCGCCGGGCCCGCTCCCTGCTGACAGTTTCGCGATGGGCGATCAGCATGCGCAGCGCGACCGCCGGGTTGAACTTGCTGGCGTCACCTTCGGCCACCTGACCGGTTCTCAGGAAGAGGAGCAGGTCCATCTCGAGGTGGTCGTACCCTTCACAGAGGGCTTCCAGCCATTGCTTGGCGAATTCGGAATCGCGCCGGCGCAGGTCGTAGACCGTACTGGTGTTGATCCCGGCGCTTTCCGCCGACCTGGTGACGTTGGAGGTCTCGGCGAGCCGCGCGAGAAAGGTCCTGCGCCATGTTCGGCTCAGTTTACTCTGCTCCGCTCCTGCGGCGCCCGGCACCTTGTTCGATGACCGCCGGCGCAATCGCATCGGCGATTTGGATTTGGTCATAGATTTCTCGAAAATGTGCGTGGGGCCGCCGCTGAGCGAATCGGCCCATCGCGATGTTCTCTATTTGTACCTAATGAGCGTGACGATGTCAATAGGAAATAACCTATATGGTTCTTATCCTGCTCGTTGACAGTTCATGGGATATCGCTGGGCCGGCTCTTGCTGGGCGGCTTCGCGCCCAATAAACACGCGCCACACAAGCGAATTGCGGAGATTCCCGAGATGCTGCGCCGCCTATACGACTGGACGATGGCCAAGGCAGCGCATCCGCATGCCGAATGGTGGCTTGCCGTCTTCGCCTTCATGGAATCGAGCTTCTTTCCGATCCCGCCGCATCCGCTGCTGGGCCTGATGTGCCTGGCGGAACCGAGCAAGGCGATCCGGTTTGCGCTGATCACGACGGTATCTTCTGTGCTTGGCGGCCTATTTGGATACGCGATCGGTTTCTTTCTTTACGAATCGGTGGGCGCGGCGATCATCGCCGCGCTTGGACTAAGCGAGAGCTTCCCGAAAGCCGCCTGCTACCTGAATACCTATGACTGGCAGGCGATCCTGCTCGGCGGAATGACGCCAATCCCTTACAAACTTCTGACGATCACGGCTGGCTTTGCCGGCATGGCGATGGCGCCATTCATCCTGGCCAGTATTGCCGGGCGTGGCCTGATCTTCATGGCCGTCGGCATCCTGTTCCGCATTTTCGGTGCTCCGATCAAGGCGATCATCGACAAGCATTTCGCGATGGTCACGACGCTGTTCGGTGTCCTGTTCGTCGGCGGAATTGCAGCCGCCGCACTTCTCGGAGGTGGGGGCGAAGGCGCGCAGCATGCCTGCGAGGCCGCCACCGCACTCTGACAATCTGACCGGGCTTACCATTTGCCAAACTTTGCATTAGGGCCGGACGGGGACACAGCAGATCTGTCTCGAGGGGACCAGTCATGGGGCTAACCGACGTCAGGCCGTTGAGGGATGCCATCCCATTCGGCATTCGCATAGGCGGTGTAACCCGGGAACTCCTCGAGGACCCAACGATCCGCCAGCGGATCGACACGTTGTTCATCGAGCACGGAATGATTGTGTTCGAGGGTGTCGAGCAGACCGACGAGATGCAGCTCGCGATAAGCGCCTGCTTTGGCCCGCTCAAGGAACACCCAGTCAAGGCCGTATCGCGAGTCGATGGCGATACCATGCCCGGCGTTATTTCGATCCACAGCGAGCCTGGCCGCGGCGTCGTTGAAGTCGATGGCAAGCAGGTCTCGCACTGGCTGCCCTGGCATTACGACCATTGCTACAATGACGAGTTGAACCGCGCCGGTGTACTGCGCTCGGTCCAGCGCACGGAGGAAGGCGGCATCACCGGTTTCATGGACGGTATCGCGCTGTACAATGCTTTTCCGAAGGACCTGCTTGCACGGATCGAAGGTAAGGACATCATCTACACGTTGAGCACACAATACGACGAACTGCGGTTCGGAAAGCCATCACAGTACCGGGTGATCGAACCCAAGCCGTCCTCGCCCGGCTTCAAGGAACAGGCCCGCGCCATGCCGCGCGCGATCCATCCGGCGGTCTGGACGCGGCCGACCGGAGAGAAGGTGCTGCACGTCTCTCACTACATGGCGCGCGGCATCGCCGACATGGAAAACGAAGCGGGCAACGCCTTGCTCGAGGAGGTCTGCCAGATGCAGAACCGGCTTGCGGACGCCTGCAGCTATCAGCACAAATGGCGCGAGGGCGACATGGCGATCTGGGACAATCTCAGGATGCTGCACTGCGTTTCGGGCTGCAACCCGCAGGATCGGCGGCTTATGTATCGCACAACGATCAAAGGCGATTATGGCCACGGTCGCTGGGACACGGTGACAATGGACGGAAGCCCTGCAAAAGCAGCGTAGAATGACGGGGAGAGGTAAGTGGCGAAAATCGATGTCGACGGGCTGGAGATCGATTACGAACTGATCGGCGACGAGGGCGCGCCGCCGCTGGTGCTGACGCCAGGTGGCCGCTATCCGCGCGACACTGCAGGTGTGCCGGAGCTCGGAAGAATTTTTGCCGACAACGGCTACCGAGTCCTCCTGTGGGACAGGCCGGGCTGCGGCGCGTCCGACATCGCTTTCACGGCGCCCAGCGAATCGGTGATGAATGCAAACGCACTTGTTGGCCTCGTGCAGGCGCTTGGGCTCAAGGACATCTGCCTGGTCGGGGGATCGGCCGGATCGCGCATTTCGCTGATGGGCGGCATCCGCATGCCGGACAACGTCAGGAAGATCGCCGTCTGGTGGCTCAGCGGCGGAGCGATCGGACTTGCGGGTCTCGCCTGGTTCTACTGCGGCGATCAGGTTGCCGCTGCCTCAAAGGGCGGAATGGAAGCGGTTGTCGAACTTCCCAGCTGGGCGGACCAGATCAGCCGCAATCCGCGCATTCGCGAGATACTGCTGGCCCAGGATCCCTGGGAATTCATCGAGGTCATGCAAAAATGGGCGAAGACCTTCAACTACCGGGACGATACGCCGATGCCCGGCATCTCGCCCGAGGACTTCGCCGGGCTGACCATGCCCATACTGGTTTTCCGCAGCGGCAAGCCCGACATGGCGCATACCCGCCGCACCTCGGAATGGGTGCATGAACTGCTGCCCAACTCGACGCTGGTCGAGCCGCCGTGGCGGGAGGATGAGTGGAACTATGTCTCCACCTTTCCTAACGACATCGAAAAGCGCCGCGGTCGTTTCGAGCGCTGGCCGCTGATCGCACCGATGGTGCTCGACTTCCTGAAGGACTGATAGCCATGGACGCAGAACTTGAACGCCGCATCCGCGAACAGCTTGATCGCGACGAAATCTGGCGGGTGATGCAGACATACGGGCGCGGCATCGACCGGCTCGACAGCGAACTGACCCGCACCTGCTATTGGGATGACGCGATCGAGGACCACGGCTCCTATGTCGGCACCCCGGACCAGTTCATCGCCTGGGCCAACGAGACGACGCGATCGTTCCTCTCGACCCAGCACGGCATCCTCAACCACTACTGCGACCTGCAGGGCGACGACGCCTATTGCG
>CAYPFE010000177.1:0-6620 GCA_964409895.1 uncultured Novosphingobium sp. | reverse complement strand
CGGACAAGCACATCTATATCGAGGATCTGCGCGAGGAATTCGTCCGCGATTTCGTGTTCCCGATGATGCGCGCCAATGCCCGCTATGAGGGCGACTACTTGCTCGGCACTTCGATCGCCCGTCCGCTGATTTCGAAGCGCCTTGTCGAGATCGCGCATGAGACGGGTGCGGACGCCGTCGCCCATGGCGCCACCGGCAAGGGCAACGACCAGGTCCGTTTCGAGCTCAGCGCCTATGCGCTCGACCCCGCTATCAAGGTCATCGCGCCGTGGCGCGAATGGGACCTCACTAGCCGTACCGCGCTGATCGACTTCGCCGAAAAGCACCAGATTCAGGTCCCCAAGGACAAGCGCGGCGAAAGCCCGTTCTCGACCGACGCCAACCTTCTGCACACCTCGTCCGAAGGCAAGGTGCTGGAAGACCCGTGGGAGGAAACGCCCGACTACGTCTATTCACGCACCGTCAACCCCGAGGACGCGCCCGACCAGCCGGAATATATCACCATCGATTTCGAGAAGGGCGACGGCAATGCGTTGAACGGCAAGGCGATGAGCCCCGCCACACTGCTCACCGAGCTCAACGAGCTTGGCCGCAAGCACGGCATCGGCAGGCTCGACCTCGTCGAGAACCGGTTCGTCGGGATGAAGAGCCGGGGCATGTACGAGACGCCGGGCGGCGAGATCTATGCGCGCGCGCATCGCGGCATCGAGCAGATCACGCTGGATCGCGGCGCGGCCCATCTCAAGGACGAGCTGATGCCACGCTATGCCGAGCTCATCTACAACGGCTTCTGGTTCGCGCCAGAGCGCGAGATGCTGCAGGCGGCGATCGATCACAGCCAGCAGAACGTGAATGGCACGGTGCGGCTCAAGCTCTACAAGGGATCGGCTTCAGTGGTCGGCCGCAGGAGCCCGGACAGCCTCTATTCCGAGCGTCACGTCACCTTCGAGGACGACGCCGGCGCCTATGACCAGAAGGATGCGGAAGGCTTCATCAAGCTCAATGCGTTGCGGCTGAAATTGCTGGCCCGACGCGGCGATTAACCACCGGATTCGCCAATCAGCGGGACGAAGCGAGAACAAATCGCGCCGAATCGACCGCGCATGTCTCCCGGTGTTAACCGCAACACCGTATTAGCGCTCCTCAGCTTTCCGGAATCCGGTTCGCGAGGATTGAAGAATGTCCACGGCGTTTTGGCACAATCTGGCTGTAGTTCACGGCAGGAATGCCGGGACGGCGGCCATTGCGTTCTCGGCTATCGCTCTGGCCGCAGGCCTCACCCTGCCAGCTTATGCGGCAGAGTCGGACAGCGCGACGGAGTTCGGTCTGGTCGATATCGCAACCGGAATGCCGGCAAGCGGTGAAGCTCCGCCGCTCGAGTATGATCCTGCGGCCACTGAGAATGAAGGCCTCGTCTATGCGCGCGATCTCGGTATCGGGATTGCCAGCTACTACGGCGAACGCTTCGCCGGCCGGCCGACTGCCAGCGGTGAAATCTTCGACCCTGGCGAACTTACTGCTGCGCATCGCACGCTGCCGTTCGGCAGCCGGGTCCTGGTGACGAGCGAGCAGACCGGTCAATCGGTGGTGGTGACGATCAACGATCGCGGGCCCTATCATGGCAATCGGGTGATCGACCTATCCGAGGAAGCCGCGAGCCGCATCGGCCTGATCCGGCCCGGCAGCGGGCCGGTGAGCATGTCGCTACTCACGAGTTAATTTGCTCGCCGCAAGCGGCGCGGCGACTTATCCACCCTTGTCCACCGGCAAATCCGCAAAATGTGGAAAAGTCGAACCGCATGCGCTTGTGCGATTCGGAACCAGCGCGCCCTCTCCGAAGGGTCAGAGCGAGATGAATGACTTTCGCTTTCAAGGTTAATAATTTGAAAGAAAAGGGAATATTTGACCGTACTGATACGGTGACGAGGCAGTGTCACGTCCGGAAGGCATAGCGGCGCGGTTTACCGCAAGTCGCGATGCGAACCGGAAATGACTTCGCTGCACGACGCCGCGGGCCGGAGAACGGCGCAATTCAGGCACCGCCAACACTTGGCGCAAGCTGAGGACAGGCGAAGGCCGGAACGCAGCAGGCACGAGGTTTGCAAGAACCTAGGTCGCTGCAGGAATGCGCGGAAGCTTCGGCTTGGGAACCGCCAGGCCGGCAGGTCAGGTTCGTCCTCGAACCGGATCGCTTGCCTGGCGGGACCGCCGATCGAGGCCGGCACTGGTGCCGGCCTCTTTTTTGCTCCGAAGACTTTACCGGTGCTCCGAAGACTTTACCGGAAAGCCTCGCAGCGGGTTATTCGGCCGCTTCCTCCGCCGGAGCAGCTTCATCGCCGCCGCCTGCTTCGCCGGACGCGCCTTCGTCAGCGCCTGCATCATCCGCTTCGGCCTCATCGGGAGCAGCTTCTTCCTTCGCCGGTTTGTCTGGGCCATCGAACTGTCCCCTGATCGCACCCGCCGGGAAATCCGCGGTATGGACGTTGACGTAATAGGCCCCCGGGGCCGCGACGATTTCCTTGAGAGTATCGGGTTCCAGCGCAATGCAGAGGTCATCGTCGGGGCCCGTGACATCGACTGCCGTGACCGGCTTGCCGTCCTTGCCCGCAACCCCCTTGTGGATATGGGCTGCCGTAACCTTTCCGATATCCTTGACGTCCAGCAGATAGCACACGTCGCCGGTATCCATGTCGACTTCCGCCCAGAATGTGCCGGAACCGTCCTCATCGCCCGCTTTCGTTTCGTTGGCACCGCTCAGCGTCGCGTTAAGTTCTTCCGCGGCCATGGCCGCACCGGAAAACGACAGGGCCAAGGCCAGGCCACCGCCAGCGAGCATCAGTTTGAATTTGGTATTCACGTCCCATTCCTCCTTTCCCGCAAGGCACGGGGCCAAGCGGTCTCCGACTCGCGTCTACAACTTCGCGCGAAGCACGAAAACTCCGATCTTGCAAAAGCGCGATTAACCGCCCTTGACCGACGTCAACCGCTCTGCGCTGCCAGCGCGCCCCTGGAGTCGAAATAATCGCGCCATGCCGCGATCTTGCCGTCCTCGATCTCGAATGTGCCCATCACCGGGGCGGAAAGCAGCACATTGCCGTTAGCGTCGATCATGTGATCGACACGCTCGGTCAGCACCTTATATCCGTCCTCCGCCGACGATAGCATGTCGACTTTGATCGAATCCATGCCCAGTTTCTCGCCGAACATGCGGTTGACCTCCAGCGCCTCGCCGATGCCGGTGGTCCGGGTCAGGCCTTCGTTCACCCAGACGGTATCCGGGGTGAAATAGGCCTCGACCGCGCGGTCGAGCCCGCCGGGCTCCTCCCACATGGCGATGAAATCCTCGACGAGCCGAGTGTTTGCGGACATCGCGCTATTCTCCTGCCGCACCGGCAAGACCGGTCGTGTCGAAATAGTCGCGCCAGGCCGCGATCTTGCCGTCGACCACCTCGAAAATACCCATCACCCGGAACGACATCGCGGGATTGCCATCAGGCCCCATGATATGGTCGACCCGCTCTGTCAGGATCTTGTTGCCGATCGAAGCGACGGCGAGGTTGTCAACCCGCATGTCGACAGTGGCGGCATCGCCACCCATCGCCGAAAGCACGCCCATCGCCTGCTCCGGCCCGGTGGTTTCGCCCATGCCGACGTTCTCCCACACCGTTTCCGGCGTGAACCAGTCGTTGATGGCCCTGGCGATGCCCCCGGAGCCATCCCATGCCGCGAGAAAGGCCTCTACGGTCTGTGTCGGTGTCGCCATGTCTGTCTCCCATTCATTCCTGTGTTCAATTGGCCGGCGGTGAATTCGCAATCGTGTCGAAGTAGTCGCGCCACACGGCGATCTTGCCATCCTCGATTTCGAAGACGCCCATGCAGGCAACTGTCATCACTTCGGTGCCCTCAGAATTGATGATCCGGTCAATCCGCTCGGTGAGAACCTTGTTGCCGCTCTCGCCAATCGCCAGCATGTCGATCTTCATGCCGGTCATGCCGGTTGCCATGCTGAATTCGTGATAGAAACCCAGGGCCCCGGCCTTGCCGGTCGTGGTCAGCAGACCATGGTTCTCCCAGACCGTGTCATCGCGGAAATATGTCTCCACAGCCTCGGTAAAGCCGTCGTCCTGCTCCCAGAGCTCCACGAACTGGCTGACGATTTCGATCGGCGCCGGCATCCAAGCCTCCATCTTGAACAATCAGGATCGCAAGCCTTGCCCGACAAGGCAAGCGCGATTGTTTGCCCCTTGTGGCATTCCCGGGATGGGCTAGGCTGCAAAGAAACCGGAGAAACCATCCATGGACGACGAACGCGCCATCCAGCGGCTCATCACGACATACAGCCAGTCAGGCAGCGTCGGTGACTGGGACACCACCGTGGCTACTTACCTGCCAGACGGTACCTGGTCGATCCCGCATCTCGACATGCGCTTCACCGGGCACGACGAGTTACGCGGCGCACTCAGCGCTTTCTTCGACACCATGGATTACGTCATCCAGATGAACGCCCCTGCGCTGATCCACGTAAGCGGCTCCACCGCAACTGCTCGCTCGGCCATCCGCGAATGCGGCAAGAGCGCCGGCAAGCCGGAAGGCTTCGAATATTTCGGCTTCTACCAGGACGAGCTAGTCAAGACCGGTGAAGGCTGGCGCTTCAAGACGCGGGTGTTCGAAGGTGTGGGGACGAGCATGTTTCCGCTTATGGCGGACTGAACGCCTTCACAGCCATTCCCCGAACCATTCCAGTGCATCCGCCGAGCTGCGCTCGACCCATTCCGGCGCGTAAATGTCGTAGTGGCCGATCGGATAGGTAATCCATCGCTTGGGCTCGCCGGCCCGTTCGAAGACTTCTCGATAGCCTGAGGGCGGGCAAATCTCGTCCTTCTCCGCACAGATCAGCATCAGCGCGCGCGGGGCGATAAGGTGCACGGCATCGATCGGGCGGTATTCCATCGCCGCCTCGGCGGATTCGATCGTGAGGTAAGTGATGATCGAAGGATCGGTCTCGGCGGCACTCAGGACGAAACCGCGCGTCGCCGGATCGCTGATGAGATCGATCACCCGCATCCTTCCGCTCTTGCCGGAGATGACCCTCTGCTCCCGGTCTTCCCTGATCAGGTCAAGCAGCGCCGCCAGCTCCTCGGCTCTCTTGTGATCGGCGATCAGCCGTCCACCGTCGCCATGGCCGACCTGGGCGACAGCGCAGCGCACCCTCTCGTCGAGAGCTGCGGCCTGGATGACGTGCGCGGCGCCGCCCGAGGTGCCCCAAAGCCCCAGCCGCTCCGCATCCACTTGCGGCTGCAGGGCGAGGAATGTCAGCGCCGCACGAACGTCCCTCACCTGCTCATGCGCCATTAGCCGTTCGGGCGTGCCCTCGCTGCCGCCATAGCCACGATAGTCGAGCCACAGCGCGGCATAGCCGGCCTCTGCAAAGCGCGCGGCATATCCCGGCAGGTCGTTGCCCCGCGTCGCCCCGAAACCCGGGCACAGCACGATTCCTGGAACCGGCGTGCGCTCGCCCGCCGCGTCCGGCAGCAGCAGGTCGGCCTCGAGCCTGAGCCCGTCGGAATGGAAATGGACGGTTCGCGGCTCCATTCGCGGGCAGCGTCAGGCGGTTCGGCTGGAATAGGCCGCGAAACGCGCTTCGACCTGCTGCTTGCGCTGATCGGCTGTAACGCGTGGAATGTCCGTCACAGCCTCCAGTTCGCCGCGCTTGATCACACGGAAATCGCGGATCAGGTTTTCGTTGGTCATTTCCGGCGGCACCGCCTGCCAGCGCATGATACCGATACCGTCCCTCATCCCGTCGGTAGAGAGCCAGTTGGCAACGCCGGGATCTTCCCTGGCGATGACGTAAGTGATGGTGCCATCGGCATTCTTCGTCACTTGTGTCAGGTTCAGGCAGACCTGCTTCTTTCTTGCGTCGGGAGCGATCATCCAGGGATTGCAGATCTGAAAGCCGGTGTATTTCGCCTCGCCGGGATGGGTGGTGACGAGGAACACCTCGTCATCGGCCAGGCTGAAGTTCATGCCGGCAACGAAGCCCCATCCGCCGGGCCTGCCCATCGGCTCCGAACGCTCGTTCGGCTTGATGCCTCCGAACCAGATGTTCGGGAAGTTGGACCAGAAGCCGATATAGCCTTCGAGGTCCGCCAGAACCCGCTGCTTTACCGTCTCCAGCGTCCATGGCTCCGCCTTGGCCTCGTCGAGCCGCTTGATCGTTAGCTTGGGTGGCTTGTCGGTCCACTCGCCGAGAATGTCGCGCACGCCCACGATCGCATACCCGTCTTCCGGGATCGCGAGGTGGTTGGGCCCGCCACCCACTCCGCCCAGCGTGATCTTGAAGCTGCCGTCCTCGTTTACCTTGAGCTCGCGATCCGAGATCATCGAGGTGTTGTGGATGTCTTCATGCTTGCCACCGGTGACGGGCATGAGGTTCTGCGGCTGGGCCATGTCTCCGGCGTTGACTTCCATCAGGAACTGCACCGGCCGGCTGTCCTCGTGGAACTGCCCGAGGACCTCGTACCGGCCGCCGCCCTCGATCCCGGTCATCCGGTAGATCGCGTCGGGGTTGTCGCCCGAAGTGCCGACGCCGCCAAGTTCATGGCCGAGCCATTCGCGCG
>CAYPFE010000176.1:0-6644 GCA_964409895.1 uncultured Novosphingobium sp. | reverse complement strand
GATCCCGCGTCTCAAGACGGCGCTGGAAAACCAGCTGCTGTCGGTCACGCTGGATCCGGCGGCAAAGCCGTTGTTCATGGCGGGCTGGGACGTGCTCTGGGAATTCGCCGATACGTTGGTGAAAGACCGCGAGGCATCCGGGCAGGAGGCTGGCGAAAGTCTCCTCGATACGCTGATCGCAGCCAGAAACGACGGTCGCATGGATGAGACCGAACTGCGCTTCATGGTGCTTACGCTGGTTGTCGTCGGTTACGATACGACCAAGAACCAGCTCACCGTAACGATGAAACTCGCGCTCGATCATCCTAAGATTTACGAAAGATGCGGCGCGGACCTGAAGTTTGCCGGAACGGTGGCGGATGAGGCACTCCGGCACACACCAACCGTCTCTCCCTACCGCGGGGCTTCCCGCGACTTCACCTATGATGGTGTGCGTTTCAAGGAGGGTGAGACGCTCGTCATCGCAACCCCGCTTGCAGGCCATGACCCTCAGGTTTTCGCCGAATCTGAACTTTTCGATCCCGAGCGGGGAAACCTGTCACGCCACGCCGGTTTCGGCCGAGGTGCGCATATCTGTGTCGGCCAGTTCCTTACCCGGGCAATCCTGCAGGAGAGCCTTCACCTGGTCGCCGGCAGGCTGGAAAATGCGCGTATCACCGGTGAAGTCGAATGGCGTCCGTTCCTCGGTGCCTATGGGCTGCAGCACTTGCCGATAGAATTCGAAGCCTAAAGGAGGAAAGATGAGCGGAGCATTGGCGGGGAAGGTCGCGCTGGTAACCGGCGCGTCGTCGGGCATTGGCGAGGCAGCCGCGATCGCGATTGCCCGGCTTGGTGCGCGCGTTGCCGTGACGGCAAGGCGGGCGGAGCGGCTTGAGGCGCTGGTCCACCGGATCGCTGCCGAGGACGGCGGGAGTCTCGCGCTCCCGGGCGACATCACCGGCGAGACATTTGCCGCCAGTGCCGTCCAGTCCACGGTCGCGCGTTTCGGACGGCTCGACATCCTCGTCAACGCTGCAGGCGTAATCCAGGAGGGTTACGTCGCGGAGGCCGACCTCGACGAGTGGCGCCACACGCTCGACATCAACCTGCTGGCGAGCCTCTACACCTGCCGTGCGGCGCTGGTGCCGATGCAGGAGCAGGGTGCGGGCGATATCATCAACATCTCCTCGACCGCGGGAAGGCGCGCGACCGCGCTCTTCGGGCCTTATTCGACAAGCAAGTTCGGCCTTACGGCGATGACCGAAGGGTTGCGCCAGGAGGTGGGCGGCAAGGGCATCCGCGTCTGCCTGCTGGAGCCGGGCGCGACCAATACCGAGCTGTGGACCGAGATTACCGATACGGAACTGCGCGACAATGTCAGAAAGCTTGCCCAGTCGGAACGCTCGATGAGCCCGGAGGATGTTGCGGCAGCCATAACCTTCGTTCTCACGCTGCCGCCGAACGTCAACGTCTCGGAAATGCTGATCCGTCCGACGACGGATGTTGCGCCGCTTTAGCTTTCCTGGACGAGACTCTGTTCGCCCTGAGCTGGTTGAAGGGCTTTGGTGCGACCGTGCTACGACAGGCTCAGCACGGACGGATCGGGGATCAGCGGAACTCCCGGCAGAATTCCCTGAGGTCGGCAAGGAACAGCTCAGGTTCCTCGAATGCCGCGAAATGGCCTCCGCGCGCCTGCTTGGTCCAGCGAACGATGTTGTAGAGGTTTTCCGCCCATTGCCTCGGTGTCGGCCGTATTTCCGCCGGAAAGCGGGCGTGGGCGGTTGGCGTTGTGACATAGGGCGGCGCGCTGGTGGGCGCGCGGCCGGGGCCGATCGATTCGTAATATAGCCGCATCGCCGAGTTGATCGTGCCGGTGATCCAGAACAGCATGATGTTCTCGAGAAGCTGGTCCTTGGTGAAGCTTGATTCGATGTCGTCGCCGCAATCGCTCCAGGTCTTGAACTTCTCGACGACCCATGCGGCGAGTCCGGCCGGACTGTCGGTCATGCCATAAGCGAGCGACTGCGGCTTGGTGCCCTGGATGACCTGATAGGCGCTCTCATGGAGGTCGTAATTGCGCTTCCATTCCATGTCGGCGCGCTCCTCGTCCGAGAGACCTTCCATGGGGTTCGCAGGGTCGGACGGCATGCCGACGATGAAATTGAGGTGAAGCGCGATCACGCGATCGGGGTGGGTCTGCGCCATGCCGGAAGAGATTGCCGAGCCGTAATCGCCGCCCTGCGCGATGTAGCGATCGTAACCGAGCAGCTCCATGATCCGGTTGTTGATCGCAACCGCGCTGGCGATATTGAAGCCTTTGTTCCTCGTCGGTCCGGAAAAGCCGTACCCCGGAATCGAGGGTGCGATCACATGGAAGGCATCGCGGGCATCCCCGCCATGGCTTGCCGGGTCTGAAAGCGGGCCGAACAAGTCGAGAAATTCGGCCACCGACCCCGGATAGCCGTGAGTGATGACCAGCGGCAGCGCATCGGGCTCGGGCGAGCGGATGTGGTAGAAGTGGACATGCTCGCCGTCGATTTCGGTCTCGAATTGCGGATGGGCGTTGAAGCGCGCTTCCGCCTTGCGCCAGTCGAAGTGGTCGCGCCAGTACTCACATAGCTCCTTAAGGAAACCCAGTTCGGTGCCGTAGTCCCAGCCCGCACCGGGGAGCTGGTCTGGCCAACGCGTCCGCGCCAGCCGGTCCCTGAGGTCGGTCAGGACCTCTTCCGGGACATTGCAGATGAACGGCCTGATTTCTTCGGTCATGCTCGCATCCTCTCAAGCATCGGTTGCGCATCCCATGCGCTTGGGCGTATTCTAATGAACAAGATGAGGCGCATTGCAACAAGGGAAGGACGCCATGACCGAGACCCTCACCGCCGAACGATCCGTCGCCGATCTTATCGACGGCAGCAAGGTCATCGATGTTGATACGCACCTGAGCGAACCTGTCGATCTTTGGACCTCGCGTGCGCCCGCCAAATGGCTCGATCGCGTGCCGCAGATGAAGCCAGGCCCCGACGGCGCGCCTCGCTGGGTGATAGACGGCGATCGCTATATGGGGGTCGGATCGGCGTGCAGCGTCGTCTATGGCGACGGTTCCAAGGCCGAAGGCATCGAATTCAACAAGTGGCAGGTGAGCGAGGTCCATCCGGCCTGTTCGGACGTCAAGGCACGCCTCGCGCTGATGGACGAGATGGGAGTACACGCCCAGATACTCTACGCCAACGTCATGGGGTTTGCAGGCCAAGGCAGGGGCGAGGCCAATTCTGCGGCCCTGCCGCCACTTGATATCGAGCTCCGCAACGTCACCACCGAAATCTTCAACGATGCGATGGGCGAGATGCAGGAGGAATCGGGCGACCGCCTGTTGCCGATGGCGATGCTGCCATGGTGGGATATCAGCAAGTCGCTGGCCGAGGCGGAGCGCTGCCATGCCATGGGCATGCGCGGCATCAACATCAATTCAGACCCGCATGTGAACGGTATGCCTGATCTCTCAGAGGAGTACTGGTACCCGCTGTGGGAATTCTGCGAGGACAAGGGGTTGCCGGTCAATTTCCACATCGGGGCCAGCGATGCTTCGATGAGCTGGTACGGCGATTCACCCTGGCCGTCCTTCAATCCTGCGAACAAGCTGGCCGTGGGCGGCACGATGATGTTCATTTCCAACGCCAAGGTGATCTGCAATATCATCGCCTCGGGCCTGCTTGACCGCTTCCCGAAGCTGAAATTTGTATCGGTGGAAAGCGGCATCGGATGGCTTCCGTTCATCCTGGAGGCACTGCAGTACCAAATGGTCGAGTCCGGCTGTCACAAGCACGAGTTGACGGCGCAGGAGTATTTCCGCAGGCAGATATACGCCTGCTTCTGGTTCGAGAACGAGGACGCGGCAGGCGCGATCCGGAAGCTTGGGGTCGACAACGTCATGTTCGAGACTGACTTCCCGCATCCGACCTGCTTGTTCCCCGATCCTTTCGGTCAAATTGCGGACAACCTTGCAGAGCTGACGGCGGAAGAGCGGCGCAAGGTGTTGAGCGCCAATGCCGCCAGGGTCTACAACCTCGACGTCTGACAACGTGAACAATAGCAGACCGCCAATCTATCTGATCGAGCGCCTGCGCGAGCATGCGCGCGCCATACCCGGCAACATCGCCATCCGGGCGCCTGGCGGGGCATTGACCTTCGCCCAGCTGGCGGAGCGTGCGGAACATATTGCAGGGCGTCTGCGGGTGCATGGCTGCCGGCCGGGCGATCGCGTCGCCATCATCGGCAAGCCTTCGCTCGAGTGGATCGAGGTGCTGATCGGAGCGGCCTTTGCCCGACTTGCTTTCGCGCCGATTTCGACCATGCTCACTACCGAAGAACATCACCGGCTGCTCGCTGATGCCAGGCCCGCTGTAATATTTGCAGACGGGGAGATCGTGGACGCTGGCAGCTGTTCGCCTGACATCACCATCCGTTTGGGGGCGCTCGATGAGTGGATGCGAAGCGGGCCGGTTGCCGGTGAACCACAAGCAAGCCATGCCGACGATCTTTTCTCGATCATCTACAGCTCCGGTACGACCGGCGTGCCCAAGGGCATTGCCCATACGGTGGCCGGTCGCATGGACTTCGTGCGCGCGCGCCAGAGGCCAAGCCTGGGGCCAGGCAAGTTCAGCTATGTCTCGACCTCGCTCTATACCAACCTCTCGTTCCTGGGCATCGTTTCTCCGCTCTATTGGGGTGCAGGCATCATCGTACCGGAGCGCTTCACTCCTGGAGATTTCCTCCGCAGCTGCCGGGAAGACGGTATCACCGATGTCGGCCTGGTGCCGGTGCAGGTGCGGCGCATCCTCGATCATCCCGAGTTTGCGCCCGATGCGTTGGCCAGCCTGGAATTCACGATGATTTCCGGATCGCCCATCGACCTTGCGGTCAAGCGGCGGCTGATCGAATGCTGGCCCGGCAAGATCAGCGACGGTTACGGATCGACGGAGACAGGCGGCATCGCCATGCTCGATCTCAAGGCGCATCCAGACAAGCTCGATACGGTGGGGCCTATCATGGCCGGTGTTGAGGTCAGGATACTCGACGAGGACGGCGTGCCGCTACCACAGGGCGAGATCGGCGAGATCGCAGCGGGCACGCCACTGCCGATGGAAGGCTATTTCAACCGCAAGGACCTGACCGAAGGGACGATGTGGGCCGATAGTTCGGGCAGCCGCTTCATCAAGACCGGCGATACCGGATACCTTGGTGAGGACGGCTTCCTGCGGATTACCGGCCGATCACGCGACATGATCATTTCAGGCGGTCTCAACATCTTCGCTATCGATATCGAGGAGGCCCTGCTGACTCACCCGGCGGTACTGGAAGTCGCGGTGATCGCAGTGCCGAGTGAGCAATGGGGAGAGAGCCCGCATGCGATTGTTGTGCTGAAGCAAGGCGTGCGCGCCACCGGCGACGAACTCACGGCGAGGATTGCTACTCGCCTTTCGCGGACGTCCTGGCCTGTGGGATACAGCTTTGTCGATGAACTGCCACGCAATGCACTCGGCAAGGTGCTCAAGCGCGAATTGCGGGAGCCGTTCTGGGCGGGCCGGGAACGCGACGTCGCCTGAGGCATGGCCGCACAAGGTGACACATGGTGTTGACGCTATGCGGGGCGCGAAACTCTGTCACCTTGTGATGGAAGTGATCTCGGAAGTGATCCATAACTATCGCTAATATCGCGATTTAAGTGCCAGCGTGTGCAAGTTGACACTTCTGACCCCTGTGACTTTCCATTGCTGCCCTTTCGCACGCCTCTTGCAGGCACAGAAGCGGTGTCCACCAGAGCGCTTACTGCGCTTGACTGCCGTCCTTATAGTCCCAACAGGCGGCTGTAGGAAAATGCCCATCTCAAGCCGCAGTTCTTTGACAATCTCCCTTTTGTCGCCCCGTGCTTGACGCGGGGCCTGGCTGTTCTTCGCACTCCCACCCAAGAAAAAGCCTTGGCCAGCATCAAGTGCGGACCGACGAAGTCGCTGAGGGATGACCCCAAATTCGATTCCAGCATGTTACGAAATGCCGAGATACTTCATCCTGAGATACCCGCGCCCGGTGCAGCACAGCAGGATATCGCCGGTCGGTTCATGCCGGAAGCGGTGGACGAGGTTGAAGTGGCGCGGGATGTTGCCGTCGCCTTCGCCCTGTTCGAAGCCGCTGGTCCAGCCGAGCACCTCGAAGCTTTCGAGGTCCACCACCCAGACGCGGATGTTCGATCCGTCGCAGACATACATGAACTTGCCGTCGGGGTGGAACGCGAGGTCGAAGGCAGAGCCCCAGTTTTCCGTGCCAGGCGCGACGATCAGCTCGCGCAGGAACTTGGCGCCGCCCGGCACCAGTTCGAATTCCTGGATGCGGCAATTCGGCCGGTCGCAGACGAACAGCGTTCCCTTGGGCCCGAGAGCGACCTTGTGGACCGGGTTGCCCCAGCTTTCCTCCGAAGTACATTCCGACGGCTTCTTGCCATAGGAGCCCCACATGCGGATGAATTCGCCGGTGTCGGAGTTGAAGGAGATTACCCGGTTGTTGCCGTAACCGTCGGAGATGAACACTTCGCGGTTGGCGACATCGTGATAGCAGCTGGTGGGGCCGCCCAGCAGATCGGTGCTGTCGTTGTTGCCGGGCTTCTCGCGCTG
>CAYPFE010000175.1:0-6650 GCA_964409895.1 uncultured Novosphingobium sp. | reverse complement strand
CCAGCCCAAGATCAGCACTGGCAAGATCAGGACCTGAGCAGCAGCCTCGCTTGCGGTAAGCGGTCCGCTAAGCGTCTGGATACCGCGTGCCGAAAGCTGCCCCCAGGTCATCGGCGAAGTCGGATTTTCCGGGTTCATCCTGGTCCACAATCCGCAAAGCCCGAAGAACAGGACGACGAAGCCGGCCATAATTGCCACAGGGATCGCCAGTTCGGCATTGGCGAAAACTGTCGCCATAAGACCTAGGAAGCCGAGATAAAGCGCGACAGTCGCGGCATAGAGGCCAGTCGGCAGCCCAAAATTGCGGTCGACCTTCGTGCGCGCAGGCGCATCGGTTATGCTGGCGATACGGTTCAGGTCTTGCTGGGAAATTTGCTGGGCCATGAAGAAACTCCTTTTCGGGAGGCTTCTTGGCCCGGCGTCCGTCAGTCCGCTTTGACCGAAGTCAAATGCCTGTCTTTATTCCTGCACCCAACGTTGCAAATCCTCGAAATCTGCCTCGCGTGGTTCGACCCACCGCCACTCTCCGCCAGCCTTCTCGCGCTTCCAGAACCAGCTCTCACTCTTCAGGTGATCCATCGCGAAATCTGCCGCCTCAAAGGCATCGCGCCGGTGCCTCGAAGCAGCCGCGACCAGCACGATCGGGTCGCCAGGATGCATCGGCCCGGCGCGGTGGATGATGAGCAGCCCGTCGAGCGTCCAGCGCCTCAGCGCCTCTTCGGCAAGCTTGTGCATCTCCGGAAGGGTCAGCCGCTCGTAGTGCTGTAGCTCCAGCGCTTCCACCGCGCTGTCACCATCCGCGCCGTTGCGCACCTGCCCCAGGAAGCTGACGATGCCGCCCGATTCGGGCTTTCCTGCCGTGAAAGCGGCAAGTTCGCTCGCCGGATCGAACGTTTCAAGAAGCAGCCGGACATCGGCTTCCATCTCAGCCCCCGCTCACCGGAGGCAGGAAGGCGAGTTCATCACCGTCACGCAGCATCAGCGCGCTCCGGTTGGCGACAAGCTTGCCATTGACCGCAAGCCGGATCTTTGCCGAATTGAGAGCTGCGGCCAGGTCAGGTTCAAGACCAGCGATAACTTCAGCGAGCGACGACACGGTGGCGATTTCCCGTTCGCCCTCTCCGGCGGCATCCTCCAGCCGCCCCAGAAAGACAAGCCTCACCGCCATGGCTTCAACCGCCCGTCATCGACATGTGGCGCGCGAGCGCGGGTGCTCCGCCTGGCTTGTCGATGACGAAGTGGTGCCGCTCCGGCTTGATCTTCATCGCCACGTCGAGCGCGTCGGACAGGGCCGCTTCCGGATTGTCCGAGCGCATCGCCGCTCGCAGGTCGACACGTTCATTGCCGCCCAGGCAGGCATAGAGCTGGCCGGTGGCGGTCACGCGGATGCGGTTGCAACCGTCGCAGAAGTTGTTGGTGAGCGGGGTGATGAAGCCGAGCCGCCCACCCGTCTCTGCGATATCGACGTATCGTGCGGGGCCACCGGTGCGATGGTCACTGGGCGTCAGCGTCCAGCGCTTCTCCAGTTCCTCGCGCACCGCGACAAGCGGCAGGTAATGATCGAAGCGATCCTCCTCGACTTCGCCCAGCGGCATGACCTCGATCAGCGTCATGTCGAAACCCTCGCCATGCGCCCATGCGACGAGATCGGGAATTTCCTGCTCATTGACACCTTTCAGCGCCACGGCGTTTATCTTGACCTTCAGCCCCGCCGCCTTGGCCGCCGCGATCCCTTCGAGCACCTGCGGCAGCGAATCGCGGCGCGACAGTTTCGCGAAGCGATCGCGGTCGAGCGTATCGAGCGAGATGTTGACCCGGCGAATCCCCGCTTCGGCAAGTCCGTCCGCGAATTCGGCCATCTGCGTGGCGTTGGTGGTCATCGTCAGCTCTTCGAGCCCGTCACCCAGCTTGCGGCCCAGCGCACGCACCAGTTCCATCATGTCGCGCCGCACCAGCGGTTCGCCACCGGTCAGCCTGATCTTGGTGATGCCGCGGGCGATGAAGCCGAGTGCCATCTGGTGCAGCTCCTCAAGGCTCAGCACCTCCTTTCGTGGCAGGAAGGTCATGCGCTCGGGCATACAGTAGGAGCAGCGCAGGTCGCAGCGGTCCGTCACCGACAGGCGCAGATAGGTGATCCGCCGGGCGAACTGGTCAATAAGGGGCGCGGGCTGCGTCATTCCATACCTATAGCACCGACCCGGCGCCATTGCCATCGAGTGCAAGCAACTGGCCTGTCACGCCTTTCGCCGCTTCGAGATAGGCCCTTGCGGCTGCAATCGCCCCCTCGTCGTCGCTAGCCATAGCGTTGACGCGTGCCGGCGCAACTTCTCGGGCCAGTTCCTGGACAACGGCAAGCCGCCAGGCGCGATGTTCATGCCCGGCCGGGTCGAAAACGATGATGAGATCGATATCCTTCTGGCCTTCATAGGCCGCACAGATTTCGGGAAGGACCTTGGCGTGAAAATAGGCCGACGCGTCCAGAGGACTTTCGGGCAGTCCCTCGATGCGCAGGGCCGCAGACGCCATCAGCGCCGCTCGCGTGTCAGCGTAATGCCGATCCGCTCGTTCTTCTCAGCTATCGCCAGTTTGACAATCTTGACGGTCACAGCCTCGACTCGCTTGTCCTGGACGAACAGCGTTTCACAGATGTGGTCGGCAACGGATTCGATCAGCTTGAAATGAAGGCCGGGGGGCAGCGCCTCGGTCGCTGCGAATTTCAGGTCCATGTAGTTCTTGCTCGCCGATAGCGGCGTGTCGGCGGCGTAATGCTCGGCTGGCTTGAGGCGCACCGAAACGCTGATCCGCAACGGCTGCGGTTTGCCGGTCTCTTCGGAATAAATGCCTGTCAGGACATCGACTTCGAAATCGGCGACTTCTAGGATCAGGCAGTCAGCCAAGGAGCACCTTCCGGTTCCATTCAGGCGGCGCGGATGGCATTTCATGGCTGTCCTGTCCAGCCTTCGTACTCGTGCGGCTGTTTCCGGGACAAGATTAGCTGTATCATCACCACAGCACGGAAAAACATGGAGAGGTCAATGGCTAGGGCAAATTGGTCGAATGGACTCGGCAGGATCGCGAAATGGCTGGGGATCGGCGCGGTTATCATCCCGTTCGCAGGCACAACGCTGGCGCGATACGACATCATCGACAAGATGCCCGGCTTCTATACCGTCGCCATTGGCCTGCTGCTGGCGGTAATCGGGATCGCTTTGGCAGTCTTCTCCTTCCTGCTGGGTATCCGCGCAGCCGGTGTTATGCGCAAGCCCGCGGTCACCGGCCTAGTGGCAGGCGCCGCCTTCCTCGGCGTGATCGCGTCCTATGTCATTCCGGCAAGCGGTGCTGCACCGCTCCACGATGCGACCACCGATCTCGACAATCCGCCCGAACTCAAGGTGCTACCGCTGCGCGAGGACAACCTTGAATTCAACAAGACGGTCGAGAACTGGAAGAAGATCCACGCCGACGCCTATCCCGACCTGAAGACGGTGACCATCGCCAAACCGGTCGCCGAGGTAATCGCCGATGCGGACCGGATCGCAAAATCGCGCGGCTGGACGGTTGCTGCGTCAGACCCGGCCAATGGCCATTTCGAAGCCACCGCCTACGCTGCCTGGATCAAGTTTCGCGATGATGTCGTGCTGCGCGTTGTCTCAGCCGAAGACGGCAAGGGCAGCGTCGTCGACATGCGCTCGATCAGCCAGGTCGGCGGCGGCGACCTCGGCTACAACGCCAACCGGATCAGGTCGTTCCTGAAGGAACTGAAGGACGGCTGATCATGTGTCCAATACTCTCCTCCCCTGAAGAGGAGGGGGAAGCCCGTGCGGGATAGTCAGACGATCTCCGCCAGCGCGCGAAGATCGCCGTGGGCAACAGGCGGCCATTCGGCACCTCTTCGCGCACGGCAAGCTCGCCATGTTCGACAGTGCCTGGGAGGCTCTGAAAATGCTCGGCCAGCAATCCGGCCAGCGCCAGCGAGGACATGCGCACGGCATATACGGTGAGGAACAGGAAGCGGCTGTCGGCATCAAGCAGCTTGCGGCAATCGGAGATCAGGCCGGGAAGGCCCTCTTCCAGCCGCCAGACCTCGTTCTTCGGGCCGCGTCCGAACTTGGGCGGGTCTAGGATGATACCGTCGTAACGTTTCTCCCGGCGGACTTCGCGTGCGGCAAAGGCTGCGGCGTCGTCTACCAGCCATCGGATCGGGCGATCATCCCTGCCGGACAGTGCGGCATTGTCGCGCGCCTGCGCGACCGATTTCTTCGAGGCATCGACGTGAGTGACCGGGCCATGGCCGCTCAGCGCCAGCGTGCCGACGCCGGTGTAGCCGAACAGGTTGAGCGTGGAAGGTTGGTCGCGCCCCGACAGCATGTCGCCCATCCAGTCCCACACCGGCGCCATGTCCGGAAAGAAGCCGAGATGGCGGAACGGCGTGCATTGCGCGGTGAAGCACACATCGCGCCAGGTGATGTCCCAGCCCTCTTGCGGGACCGGCTTGTCAAAGCGCCACCTGCCGCCGCCGTCTTCGTCGGAGCCGGGCACGAACTCGCCATGCGCGTCCCACCTGTCGAGGTGCGGGCTCCACATGGCCTGCGGTTCGGGGCGAATGAAGCGGTATGGCCCGAACCGCTCCAGCTTGCGGCTGTGACCCGAATCGACAAGGCCGTAGTCCGGCCAGCCATCGCCGGCGAGGATTACCGGGTCAGGTGAAATTTCGGCCATCAGCTCCGCGGAACAGCGTGCGCGGAAACATAGTCCGCCACCGCCGCATAGGTGCCGGTCAGTTCGGTGCAGCGCTCTTCGCGGGCGAACAGGTCGCCAAGACCGTCGGGCAGAGCCGGGTGCTGGCCGGTCGCGGCCTCGACCGGTTCGGAGAACTTGGCCGGGTGCGCTGTCGCGAGAGTGACAACGGGCACTGCCGGATCGATATCCGATGCCAGCGCGGCATGCAGCCCGCAGGCAGTGTGCGGATCGATCAACTCGCCGCAGTTCTCCCAGGCCCAGCGCATCGCGGAACTCATGGCATCGCCATCGGCGCGCGCGCTGGTGAACAGCGCGGCGGCGCCCTGCGCCTGCGCATTGGTGAGCTGCATCGCATTGGTCGCTTCGAAGCCCGCCATCTGGCTGGCCAGCGTCTTGCCGTCGCGTCCGCCAAGGTCGAACAGCAGCCGCTCGAAATTGGACGAAACCTGAATGTCCATCGAGGGCGCGGCAGTCGGGGTCACCGAGCCAGTCGAATAATCGCCGCTGGTCAGCGCGCGGTGCAGGATGTCGTTGACATTGGTGGCGACGACCAGCCGCTCGACCGGCAGGCCCAGGCGCTCCGCGACATAGCCCGCAAAGACATCGCCGAAATTGCCGGTTGGCACCGAAAAGGCCACCTTGCGGTGCGGCGCACCCAGCTGCAAAGCTGCAGCAAAGTAATAGACGACCTGCGCCATCAGCCGCGCCCAGTTGATCGAGTTGACCGCACCGATGGCGAAGCGCGATGTCATCGCCGTGTCGGCGAACATCCGCTTCACCATCGCCTGGGCATCGTCGAAGCTGCCCTCGATGGCGATGTTGTGGACGTTTGACGCCAGATTGGTGGTCATCTGGCGGCGCTGCACATCGCTGACCCGTCCGCGCGGATGGAGCATGAAGATCGTGATGTTCTCGCGACCCGCCACCGCGTCGATCGCCGCCGACCCGGTATCGCCGCTGGTTGCACCCACGATGGTGAGGTTCTCATTCGTCCGGCCGAGAAATTCCTCGAACAGCAGGCCGAGCAGCTGAAGGGCGACGTCCTTGAAGGCAAGCGTCGGCCCGTGGAACAGTTCCAGCAGCCACTGCCTCTCGTCGAGCTGGACCAGCGGCGTCACCGCCTTGTGATCGAAGCTGCCATAGGCGGCGCGGGTCAGCTCCAGCAGGCGTTCGTAGGTCAAGCTGCCTTCGACGAACGGCATCATCACGCGAGCGGCGAGCTCGGCATAGGGCAGGCCCGCCATCGCCGCGATCTCACTTTCGGAAAAGCGCGGCCATTCGCGCGGCAGGTAGAGCCCGCCGTCCGATGCCAGGCCCGCCAGCGTCGCGCCGGCGAAGTCGAGCGCCGGGGCGCTGCCGCGTGTGGAAATGAAGTCCATGGGCCGCGCGGTTAGCCCTCCTCGCCGCCCCGGGCAAGCCGCTTCCTCACCGCCAGCGCGTAGATCACCAGCGCGACAAGCGCGAACAGGAACCACTGCACCGCATAGGCGAAGTGGTTGTTGGGGAGTTCGGACGGATCGGGAGCCGCACTTGCCTCTAGCCCCACGAGCGGCGGGTCTGCCACGAGGCGAGGACCCGGTGCGATGATTCCGGTGACTTCGCCGCCAGTCCATGCCACCGGTTTGGGTTCGTTCGACCAGCCGAGCACAACCTTGGCCGGAACGCCGCCCGGCGCAAGGCAGGTGGCGGTCACCGCAAGACCTGATTGTTCGCTAGCGTTCTTGCCTGCCGTGGAACTGACGCTGGACACCGAAGCGCAAACGAGGCCGGATCGGCGATAGAGCCTGTCGGCTACCTGGGTTTCATCCGTGGGCCACTCGACCTTCGAACTCTGTGTGGATGCAGCAGCATAGCGCTCCAGCAGCGCCTCCTTCTCGAGCGCGGAGGCGATCTTCGAGCGATTCCATTCG